>JAFAJB010000130.1 GCA_019236395.1 Cupriavidus sp. | reverse complement strand
ATCGAGGTCTTGCCGGGTGACTTGTCTGCTTCTGCCATGGAGAGGAAATTGTGCCGTGCGGCAAATTAAGCGTTTGCCTGATTCTATCTCACATCGTGAAAATTTCAACGGGTGAAACGTGATTCCCGAGATCATCCTCCAATGCCTTGCGCGATGACCGAACACGCCGCATGAGCCGCTTTGTGCATTGGGCTGAACAAGTTTGCGGCGCTCGATGCCCGCAGCCACGGGGCGAAGGGGCATAATTGCGGGGTTTCTGGGTCTGGAAAAAGGGAAGCGATGCGAATCGGACTGTTCGCCACCTGTCTGGTGGACCTCATGCGCCCGGAGATCGGGTTCTCGGTGCTCAAGCTGCTGGAGTCGGCCGGCTACGAGGTAATGGTGCCGGAGGCGCAGACCTGCTGCGGACAGCCTTCGTACAACTCTGGCGAGCGTGCCGTGTCGCGCGATCTGGCCGAGAAATTCCTGCGCGAGTTCGAAATGTTCGACTACGTGGTGGTGCCGTCCGGCTCATGCGGCGGCATGATTCGCCACCATTACCAGGACCTGCTGCGCGACGATCCCGAACTCCACGGGCGCTACGAGCGGCTGCGCGAGCGCGTCTTCGAGCTGACCGACTTCCTCGTCAACGTGGCAAAGATCGAAAAACTCGATTCCGCCTTTGCCGGCCACGTGACCTATCACGACTCCTGCTCCGGCCTGCGCGAGCTCGGCGTCAAGCAGCAACCGCGCGCACTGCTCGGCAAGCTGCCGGGCGTCACGCTGTCAGAGATGAAGGATTGCGAGGCGTGCTGCGGGTTCGGCGGCACGTTCTCGGTCAAGTACGGCAACATTTCCACGGCAATCGTCGACGAGAAATGCGCCAACATCAAGAACACCGGTGCCGATGCCGTGGTGCTTGGCGACCTCGGCTGTATCCTCAATATCGAAGGCCGGCTGCGGCGCTCGGGCGACACGCAGACGCGTGTGCTCCATATCGCCCAGGTGCTGGCCGGCGACGCCTGAAGACCGCAACGAGCCCCCACGATGCAAGTCCACAGCATGGAATTCAAGGCGCGCGCCGGGCAGAAGCTTGCCGATCAGCGCCTGCAGCAGAACCTCAAGAAGCTCTCGACCAAGTTCGTCACCGCGCGTGCCGATGCGCTCCGCGACATCGACTTCGACGCCACGCGTGCCGCACTGAAGGAACGGCGCAATCGTGCGCTCGAGAATCTCGATGTTTGGCTGGCCACGTTTGAAGAAAATGCGACGAAGCGCGGCGCCACGGTGCTGTTCGCGGAATCCACCGCCGATGCGGCGAGGCTCGTGGCCGAGATCGCGCAGAAGCACGGCGTGAAGAAGGTCATCAAGAGCAAGTCGATGGTGACCGAGGAAATGCGCCTGAACCAGGTGCTCGGCGAGATGGGCGTGCAGAGTATCGAGACTGACCTCGGCGAGTACATCCTGCAGATCAACGATGCCGAGCCGCCGTCGCACATCATTGCCCCGGTGATCCACAAGGACAAGGACGAGATTGCCGACTTGTTCGCCCGCGTTCACCACAAGCCGCGCCTGACGGACATCCCCGAGATGACCCGCGAAGCGCGCGAGGTGCTGCGCCCTGAGTTTCTGTCCGCCGATATGGGCGTGACGGGGGGCAATTTCATCATCGCCGAGACAGGCTCGGTGGCCGTGGTCACCAACGAAGGCAACGAAGGCATGTGCACGATCATGCCGCGCGTGCACGTGGCCGTGACCGGCATCGAGAAGGTGCTGCCGACGCTGGAAGACCTGGCTACCGTGATGCGGCTGCTGCCGCGTTCGGCCACCGGCCAGGCGATCTCGAACTATTTCTCGCTGCTGACCGGGCCGCGCGCCGAGGGCGAACGCGATGGTCCGGAGCACATGTATTTCGTGCTCGTCGACGGTGGTCGCAGCGGCCTGATCGGCGGCGAGTTCCAGGAGATGCTGCGCTGCATCCGCTGCGGTGCCTGCATGAATCACTGCCCGGTGTACCAGAAGATCGGCGGACACGCGTATGGCTGGGTCTATCCGGGGCCGATGGGCAGCGTGCTCACGCCCAGCTACGTTGGCCTGGCCAATGCCGTCGACCTCCCACAGGCGGCCACGTTGTGCGGCGAGTGCAACCGCGTCTGCCCGGCGTCGATCCCGCTCTCGGACCTGCTGCGCAAGCTGCGGGAGAAACAGATGGAGCGACGCCTGCGCCCGTGGCAGGAGCGGGTGGCGCTGCAGGTCTGGGGCTATGTCGCGCGACGTCCCGACCTTTATGCGTTCGTCACGCGCATGGGCGCGCGGATGCTGGCGCGCATGGGCGGCCACAGCAAGCTGATTGCCAGCCTGCCGATGGCGGGCAAGGGCTGGACCGATACACGCGACATGCCGGCCCCGAGCGGCCGCACGTTCCGCGAGCTTTACAAGGAAAGGAGGGCGCGTTCATGAGCGCCAATCAGGAGACGCTGGCCGCGATGCGGTCGGCACTGGATGCACATCTGGCCGGCAACTTGCCGGTGGGAGATCTGATCGGACAGTGGCGCGCCTCTGCGCCGGCGTTGACGTTGCCGCCGGTCTTCGGTCAGGCCATGGAGGAATTGCTACGCAGGATGGAGATGTCAGCCGTGTTTGCGCAGGATAGCTGCTCGTTTTCGAGCACGGCAGTGACCGATCAGTTGAAGCGGTGGCTGGATAAGGCGGGGACGGTTTAAGGCACCGTTGCCGGTTTGCTCCCCTCTCCCGCGATGCGGGAGAGGGGAGAACACCACCACTACCCTAGCAGCAGAGCGTCGTCATCGAGCTGCTCGTGTCGCGTCTGCTCGAACATCTTGAGCAGATCGGGCACGTCCAGCCCCTTGCGCTGGTTGCCCGACACGTCGAGCACGACCTGACCCTGGTGCAGCATCACCGTGCGCTGGCCATAGTCGAGCGCCTGGCGCATCGAGTGCGTCACCATCATCGTCGTGAGCTTGCTTTCTTCCACGATCCGGGCCGTCAGTTCGAGCACGAATGCCGCGGTCTTCGGGTCCAGCGCTGCGGTATGCTCGTCGAGCAGCAGGATGCGCGACGGTTGCAGCGACGCCATCAGCAGGCTCACTGCCTGACGCTGCCCGCCGGACAGCAGGCCGATGCGGTCGGTCAGGCGATTCTCAAGGCCGAGGTTCAACAGGCGCAGCTTGTCGCGGAACAGCTCGCGCGAGCCCTTGTTCAGCGCCGGGCGGAAACCGCGGCGCGAACCGCGCGCCATCGCCAGCGCCATGTTTTCCTCGATCGTCAGTGCCTCGCAGGTGCCTGCCATCGGGTCCTGGAACACGCGCGCCACCAGATGGGCGCGATCCCAGGCCGGTTTGCGCGTGACGTCGGCGTCATCGATCATGATGCGGCCACTGTCGACCATCGTGTCGCCGCTGACGGCGTTCAGGAAGGTCGACTTGCCGGCGCCATTCGAGCCGATCACGGCGACGAACTGCCCAGCCGGGATTTCGAGGTTCAGGCCACGCAGTGCGCGGTTCTCGATCGGGGTGCCCGGGTTGAAGGTGAGCTTCAGGTTTTCAGCGCGCAGCATCTCAGGCACCTCCGTTCTTGCGGGCAAACAGCTTCTTGCGCGTAGCCGGCAGCACCAGCGCCAGCGTCACCAGCGCAGCGGTCACCAGGTTCAGATCCTGAGCCTTCAGGCCGATGAATTCGCTATTCAGCGCCAGCGCGATGAAGAAGCGATAGAGAATCGCGCCAACCACGACGGCCAGCGTCACGTAGACCAGGCGACGGGCCGGGATGATCGTCTCGCCGATGATCACGGCGGCCAGGCCGATCACGATCGTGCCGATACCCATCGAGATGTCGGAGCCGCCCTGCGTCTGCGCGAACAGCGCGCCAGCCAGTGCGACGAGCCCGTTCGACAGCGCCATGCCGGCCAGCGTCGCGCGGCCGGTAGGCACGCCCTGGGAGCGGGCCATGCGCGGGTTGGCGCCCGTGGCGCGCATCGCCAGGCCAAGTTGCGACGAGAAGAACCAGTCAAGGCCGAGCTTGGCGACCACCACCACCACGAACAGCACCGCCGGGCGCAGCAC
>JAFAJB010000072.1 GCA_019236395.1 Cupriavidus sp. | reverse complement strand
ACCTTCGAAGAAGTGCATGCGCGGGTGGTTCACCAGGTCGCCCAGGCGGTCCGACGACATATCCATGCCGTAGACCTCCCATTGGGTGGTTTCCAGGATGCGGCGCGTCAGATGGTGGCCGATGAAGCCGTTGACGCCAAGAATCAGAACTCGCTTTTGATGCATGGACATGACAGGAACAAATGAGAAAAGGCCGACCCAAGTCGGCCAAGAGCGTTTTTCGGATCGGATTCAGTTCGTGGCGACGGGCGCGGGGGTCGGCACGTTGGTCACCACCACGCGCCGCCAGTCACGCGCCACCACGTACATCGGCATGGTTGGCGCCAGCGCCAGGTAGGTTTCCGGAGACATCACCGCCATGGCGGGCTGGCCGTTCTTCCAGAGCCTGGTGAAACTCGGGATATCGGGCACCCAGCGTTGCGGCTCCACCTGCGTGCCAAAGGTCAGTTCGTCAGCCTGGCCCACCATCGTGAGCGGATGGCGCAGATAGAACGGCAGCGTATGGTCAAGCATCTGCACGCCGTAGAGCGGCATCTCCGGGGTCAGCTTCTGCGCGATCTGCGGCGCGATGTCGGCACCCGATGCCGGACGGCCGACCGTTTCATGGCCGAGCAGCGCCAGCGTGAAACCCAGGTACATCCCCATCGCGTACACGGCCACGCTGGGCAGCACGCCGCGACGCAGCAGCAGGCGCGCCGCCGCGATGCCGACCAGCATCACGACAAAGGCCGCAGCCACCCAGACCGCGTAGGCCCGGTAGAAGGAATTCGGAATGTGATTGGCGTTGAGTGTGGCCACCACCGGGCTGGCCAGCAGGCCGCAGGCCGCCACGATCGCCATGCCCAGAAGCTGCTTGCCCCAGACGCGCGGGGTCAGTCGGTCGAGCGCCACGCCGGCCAGAATGCCGAGCGCGGGAATCACCGGCACGATATAGCCGGGCAGCTTGGAGCGCGACAGGCTGAAAAACACAAAAATGGCGATGGCCCAGATACCCGCCATCATCGCAGGGCGGAAACGCGCTTGTACTTGCGTTTGCGAGCCGTCGGCCGGCATGCGCATGGCCGTCCAGAGGCGCGGGAACATGCCCGCCCAAGGCAGGAATCCGCCTACGACCAATGGCAGGAAATACCAGATCGGACCGGAACGCGAGTGGATGTTCGACGTGTAGCGTTCCCAGTGCTCGTGAATGAAGAAGAAATTGGGGAATTCCGGGTTACGCACCGACACCAGGTAGAACCACGGCACGGTAATTACGAGCATCACCACCGCGCCCAGCGCCAGGTGCAGACGGCGCCAGAGACCCCAGTCACGTGTCACCAGCGTATAGACCACCAGGACCAGGCCCGGCAGCGCAATGCCCACCAGCCCCTTGGTCAGGATGGCCACGCCCATGGCCGCCCAGCAGGCCGCCATCCAGCCGCGACGGGCAGCCACGGAGGCATCCGGGTGCTGAGCCATCAGCATGAAAGCCAGCACGCAGGACATCACGCCGGCCAGCGTCATGTCGAGCGTATTGAAATGCGCCGCCACGCTCCACATTGGTGCGGCCAGCAGGGCCAGGCCCGTGAAGGCCGCCGCGCGCCCGCCGAACCAGCGCCGCGCGGCCATCATCGACACCCCGATCCCCAGCAGCCCGGACAGCGCCACGGCAAGTCGGGCCTGCCATTCGCCCAGGCCGAACAGCTCGTAGCCCACCGCCGTCACCCACATATGGAAAGGCGGCTTCTCGAAGTACTTCAGCGCGTTATAGCGAATGGTCACCCAGTCGCCGGAGGCAAACATCTCACGCGAGATCTCCGCATAGCGTCCTTCGTCCGGCCCCACCAGATGGCGCATGTCAAGCGATACGAACCAGACCACCAGGGCAACGACGACGAACAGGCCCACCCAGCCGGCAGCGGCGGTCCATCCGACCGCACCCTGGGACGACTGGGAGGATGCGACTGACGCGCTCTGCTGGGAAGTGGGTTGCGGCATGAAAGGGAGGTGGGAAAGGGAAAAGGGGGCGCGCAGAAAGATCAAGGCCCACAACATGCCGGCAAATATCCGCGCGCGCGATGATGTAGGCCAAAATAGCGCGCAGGTTATGAGAGAAACCTTAACGCCAGATTAATGGTGCGATCGACAACCCGCAATGCTACGCTTCCGACCGGCTGATGTGGACCCCGCGCCCCGATTGGTGCGAATATTTCAAACAGTCGTTTCAGTCACTACAAGATGCGAATCCTTATCGTTGAAGATGACCCGATGCTCGGCGACGGGCTCCAGCGCGGCCTCAAGCTGATGGGGCATGCCGTGGACTGGTTCGGCACTGCCGCCGAGGCCGACCGTGCCGTCGGCATGATGCATTACGATGCCGTGGTGCTGGATCTGGGCCTGCCCGACGATGATGGCGTGGCAGTGCTGTCCCGCTGGCGGAATCAGGGCCGCCAGACGCCGGTCGTGGTGCTGACCGCGCGCGATGCCGTGTCCAGCCGTATCAGCGGGCTCGACGCTGGCGCCGACGACTATCTGGTCAAGCCGGTCGAACTGGACGAACTGGCCGCCCGGCTGCGCGCCGTGACCCGCCGCGCGGCCGGCATGCCCGAACCGATCTGGCGCCACGGCCCGCTGGAATACCAGCCGGCCGCCCGCCTGGCGATCTGGCACGGCAAGGCCGTCGACCTGACCAGCCGGGAGTCGATGCTGCTGGAACTGCTGCTGACCTACCCCAACCGCGTGCTGACGCGCGAGTTCCTGCGCGACAAGCTCTACGACTGGGACAAGGGGGCCGAGAGCAACACGCTGGAAGTCCATATCCATCACCTGCGCCGCAAGATACATCCAGGCATCGTGCGTACACTGCGCGGCGCGGGCTATACGCTGGGCACGCTCGAAGCCATCGGCGCCACGGCGCCCAACGCCGCGGACGAGGGACAGACATGACCCTGCGGCGGCGGCTGATCCTGGCCGTGCTCGCCGCCGTGGCATTCGCATGGGTGCTGACCAGCGCCCTGATCTACCTGAGCGCCCAGGAAGAAATCAACGAGCTCTATGACACGGCCATGGTCCGCATGGCCCAGCAGATGCAGGCGCTGCTGCCGCGGGTTCACTCCCGGGCCTCGCCCGCTGCGCCAACGGACGGGCCGATCCCCGGCGATGCAGACCTGGTCGACGAGGGCTCCGCCGGCCTTGGTGATCTGGCCATTGCCGCGTGGCGCGCGGACGGCGAGCCGCTGCATATCGATCCGGACGGCGATCACCTGCCGCGCGCACCCGGCGTCAAGGGCTTTACCGAGCGCAAGATTGACGGCGTGGCCTGGCGCCTCTACTACCTGGACGACCCGGTACAGGGCTGGCGCGTATGCGTCGGCCAGACCATGGGCGAACGTGGCGAACTGATCGTGGGCTACCTGCAGGCGCAGGTGTTGCCCTGGGTGCTGGGATTGCCACTGCTGACCACGCTGCTGATGTGGGGGGTGGCACGTGCGCTGCGGCCGGTGCTGACGCTATCGAAAACGATCGCCAAGCGTGTGCCGGGCGACCCCACCCCACTCTCGCTCAATGAAGTGCCGCGCGAACTGGTGCCGCTTGTGACGGAGATGAACCAGTTGCTGGGCCGGGCCACCGCGCTGCTGGAACACGAGCGGCGCCTGACTGCCGATGCCGCGCACGAACTGCGCACGCCGCTGGCCGCGCTGAAAGCCCAATGGGAGGTTGCCCGCCGCTCCGACGACCCGGCCGAACGGACACGTGCCTCCGCCAATGTCGAAGCCGGTATCGATGGCATGAGCCGGCTGGTTTCGCAGCTTCTGACCATGAGCCGGCTCGAGGACGAGGAAGCGCCACCCACGCGCGGGCCGGTGGACTGGCATGAAGTGTCCCGCCAGGTGCTGTCGGACTGCCTGCTGCTGTCCGAACGGCGCAATGTCGACATGGAGATCCTGTGGCCGCAGGAGGGCCACTCGCCGCTGCCGGTCAACGGAGACCCGACGTTGCTTGGCACGATGCTCCGTAACCTGGTGGACAACGCGATTCGGTATAGTCCGGCCGGCACGGTCGTGACGCTGGCATTCGAGCAGGACCGGATCACCGTGTCCGATCATGGACCGGGCGTTGCGCCCGAACTGCTGCGGCGGCTTGGCGACCGGTTCTTCCGCGCCGCCGGCCAGCAGGAGAAAGGCAACGGCCTTGGGATTTCGATCGCGCGCCGGGTGGCCGTGCTGCACGGGCTCGCCCTCGAATTTGCCAACCGCCCTGCTGCCGACGGCAGCGGGCTGGTGGCAACCATCCACGCCAGGAACCAGGCCAGGCATCCAATATGACCGCAGTCCGAACCTCCGAGACCCATCACCATCAGGCCGGACAAGGCGCGTGGGAAGTCTTCCTTGTCTTTCTGCGGCTCGGGCTTACCTCCTTCGGCGGCCCGGTGGCCCATCTCGGTTATTTTCGGGAGGCCTTCGTCACGCGCCGCCGCTGGCTCAGCGAACATGCCTATTCCGATATCGTCGCGCTGTGCCAGTTCCTGCCGGGGCCGGCCAGCAGCCAGGTCGGGATGGTGGTAGGCCTGTCGCGGGCGGGATATCCCGGCGCGCTGGCCGCGTGGGCCGGATTCACGCTGCCGTCGGCCATCGCCCTGATCCTGTTCGCACTGGGCCTGTCGCACTACGGCAACCTCGTGCCCGCGAGCGCGCTACATGGCCTGAAGGTGGCGGCAGTGGCGGTGGTGGCGCAAGCGGTATGGGGCATGGCCCGTTCGCTTTGCCCCGATACCCCGCGCATCACGCTTATGGCGCTTGCCGCGGTAGCCGTGACGCTGATCCCTTCGCCATGGTGCCAGGTTGGTGCGATGGTGATCGCCGGGCTGATCGGCGCACGCAGCTTCCGCACGGCGCAAGTCGCGCCGCATGAGCCGTTGTCGATTCCGGTCGGACACGGCACGGCGATCGGATTCCTGCTGCTGTTTGCGGTGCTGCTCGCCGGTCTGCCGATTGTGGCCAGCGTGGTTCCGAGCCACGCGCTGGCCCTGGTCGACGCGTTCTACCGCGCCGGCGCGCTCGTGTTCGGCGGCGGACACGTGGTGCTGCCGCTGCTGCAGGCAGCGGTCGTGCCGACCGGCTGGGTCGGCAACGACACCTTTCTGGCCGGCTATGGCGCGGCGCAGGCGGTGCCGGGCCCCCTGTTCACGTTCGCAGCGTTCCTCGGCGCGGCCGGCGGCCCGGCGCCCAATGGCTGGATCGGCGGCGCGCTGTGCCTGCTGGCGATCTTCGCCCCGTCGTTTCTGCTGGTTTTCGGCGCCCTGCCATTCTGGGAGCGGCTGCGCCGCCACACGGGCACGCGCGCCGCGCTGGCGGGGATCAACGCAGCCGTGGTCGGCCTGCTGCTGGCCGCGCTCTATCAGCCGGTGTGGACCAGTGCGATCCATGCCCCCGCGGATTTCGCACTGGCATTGCTCGCGCTGGTAGCCTTAACCGTGTGGCGCGTGCCGCCGTGGGCCGTGGTGGCAGGCTGCGCGCTGGCAGGATGGGGGATTCACGCAGCGGGGTTGGGCTGACCTGCCCACACGCTGATCGGCATGACATCGTTCGCCTGCCCAAGCCGCACTGTCACCCTCGTGGACTTCATGGCCCGTGTGGCCGTTGCCACGTTGGTCACACTGCTGTCGGCCTGCGCAAGCTCGCCTCAGACTACGCCATCGGACGACCCCGCCACCACCATCGACGTGGTCGAGCGCGACTGGCATACCGATGTCTGCATCCGGACCGAAGATGCCGATGCGCGGCTCACGCGGCTAGTGGTCGGGTACGACGGATCGCATTACCTGTGCTTCGGCTTTGGTGACCGGCACTACCTGCTGAGCCACGAGCGCGGCCCGATGACGCTGTTGTCGGCCCTGTTGCCGGGCGCGGGCGCCATCCTACTGACAGTCCTGCGCGACACGCCCGCCGCCGCGTTCGGCGCGGATAACGTGGTGCGACTCGGCATCAGCGAGCAAGGCATCGCGGAATTGCGGGATTTCCTGGCCAATGCCGTGCAGACCGACGACAGCGGCAAGCCGGTTGGTCTTGGCGACGGCCCCTATCCAGGCGGCCTCTACTTCGGCGCAACCGCACAATACGACGGCTTCTACACGTGCAATACCTGGACCGCCGACGCACTGCGCACGGCCGGCATACCGATTCACGGACCCGTGCTGTTCGCCGACGGCGTCATGCGCCAGGTCCGCGGCACATCACAGGCCGCGAGCGGCTCGCCTACCCGCTAGCAAGGCGCAGGGCTGCAGATTGTTGTCGTGGTGCCGGGCGCAGGTGTCACCACCGTAGTCTTTTGAGGTGGATTAGGGTCGCTGCTGCTAAACGACACACAGCCGGCCAGGCAGACCGGCAGCATCAGCAATATGACAAGTCTGGACATGGTGCTCTCCAGGACGCGCATTGAAGCAACGGATCCAGTATGGTCGTCGGTCTTGTGTGCCGATATCCGCCGTTCTCCTACATCGAACGCTAGCAGGGGTTCGGACTACAGATCGTCGTGGAACCCCCTTGTGCCGGCGCCGGCGTGACCACCGTGGTGTGCTGCGGCGGGGTTGGGTCACTGCTGCTGATCGACACACAGCCGGCCAGGCAGATCGGCAGCAGCATGGAGATGGCAATTCTGAACATGGCGTGCCTCCCGTGACGCGCGTTCGCGACTTGCAACGCAGTCAGTATAGATGGCGGCGACTGCACGCCACCATGCACGAAACGGAAGTGTCGCTTTAGGCCTTCACCATCCTGGCACGCCACTGAAGATGCCCGACGGTCAGGAAAAACTACCTGTTCATGGGCCCGATTCCACCTGCGTCGAATCGGGCCCTTTCAGCCTGATGTCAGAGCTGGTCAAAACGATCCAGGTTCATTACCTTGGCCCATGCCTTGGCAAAGTCCTGGACAAACTTCTGCTTACCATCGTCCGCGCCATAAACTTCCGCAACGGCACGCAGTTCGGAATTCGACCCGAAAATCAGGTCCACCGGCGTAGCCGTCCACTTGACCTTTCCGGTTTCGCGATCGCGCCCCTCATACGTGCCCTGGTCCGTCGAAGATTTCGACCATTTGGTCGACATGTCCAGCAGGTTGACAAAGAAGTCGTTGCTCAAGGTGCCGGGGCGATCCGTCAGCACGCCGTACCGGGATTTCCCGGCATTGGCGTCCAGCGCCCGCATGCCGCCAACCAGGACCGTCATTTCGGGAATCCTCAGATTCAGGTAGCTCGCTCGCTCGACCAGCATTTCCGACGGGGACCGCGAGTTCTGCTTGCCGTAGTAGTTGCGGAAGCCGTCCGCAGCCGGTTCAAGCACTGCGAAGGACTGGACACTCGTTTGCTCCGGCGATGCATCCACTCTGCCTGGCGTGAACGGCACCTGTACCGGGTAGCCACCCTTGCGGGCCGCGTCTTCCACGGCAGCCACGCCTCCCAGCACGATCATGTCGGCGAGCGATACGCGCTTGCCGCTGGCTTTCTGCGCGAGATTGAAATCCTTCTGTATTGCCTCCAGACGGCTCAACACCCTGGCAAGCTCGGCGGGATCGTTGGCTTCCCAATCCTTCTGAGGCGCCAGGCGAATGCGCGCGCCGTTTGCGCCACCGCGCATATCGGTCACGCGGAAAGTCGCCGCCGATGCCCATGCGGTCCTGACCAATTCAGGCGTGGTCAGGCCGGACGCCAGGATGGTCGACTTCAGCTTGGCGACGTCGCTGCCATCCACCAGCTTGTAATCGGGCTTGGAGAGTGGGTCCTGCCAGAGCAGGTCTTCCGCCGGTACTTCGGCACCGAGGTAACGAGCCTTGGGCCCCATGTCGCGATGCGTGAGCTTGAACCATGCCTTGGCGAAGGCCAGCTCGAATTCCTTCGGATTCTCGAGGAAGCGCTTCGAGATCTTCTGATATTCGGGGTCGACTTTCAGCGCAATGTCCGTTGTAAACATCATCAGCGGATGCCGCTTTTTCGGATCGTGCGCGTCCGGAACGAAGTTGGCGCTCCGGTTATCCTTCGGAACCCATTGGGTCGCTCCGTTCGGATTCTTGGTCTTTTCCCAATCGAAGCTATAGAGCCATGTCAGGAACTCATGGGTCCAGCGTGTCGGGTTGGTGGACCAAGCACCTTCAAGGCCACTGCCGGTGGCGTCCACGCCGACACCTGTGCCGCACTTGTTCGCCCAACCCAGACCTTGTTCTTCAATACCGGCGGCGGCTGGCTCCTTCCCGACGCATTCCGCCGGATTGTGCGCGCCGTGGGCCTTTCCGAACGTGTGTCCACCGGCGATGAGTGCAACGGTATCAACATCATCCATGCCCATGCGGCCGAAGGTCTCGCGAATCTCCTTCGCGGATGCCAGAGGATCGGGATTTCCTCCCGGGCCTTCTGGATTGACGTAAATCAGACCCATTTCCGTTGCCGCGAGAGGCTTCTTCAGGTTTCCCTTCGCATCGTTGCGCTGATGGGCGAGCATTTTCTTCTCAGGGCCCCAGTCCACCATTTCAGCTTCCCAGTCGTCCACGCGTCCGCCCGCAAAGCCGAAGGTTTTGAAGCCCATCTCCTCCAGTGCGACGTTACCTGACAGAACCATGAGGTCACCCCATGAGATCTTCTTGCCGTACTTTTGCTTGACCGGCCACAGGAGACGCCGAGCCTTGTCCAGACCGACGTTGTCAGGCCAGCTGTTGAGCGGTTCAAACCGTTGCTGGCCGCCCGAAGCCCCGCCTCGGCCATCAAAGATCCGATAGACGCCGGCGCTATGCCAGGCCATGCGAACGAAGAAAGGCCCATAGGTGCCGTAGTCCGCCGGCCACCAGGGCTGGGATGTCTTCATCACGACTGCGATATCCCGCTTGACTGCCTGCAGATCCAGGGTCTTGAACTCTTTCGCATAGTCGAATGCCGCTCCCATGGGATCGGACTCGGCCGAATGATATCGAAGTGGCTGTAGATTCAGTTGCTCCGGCCACCAGAAACTGTTCGGCGTCGGGCTTGTTTGTGCAAGAAGTACATTGCTTGAAAATGCGGCAGAAACGGCTATTGCCAGTGCAGAGATTTTTAAGGATTTTCTGATGCTCATGGAACGGATTACTCCTATTGGTTGGTTGACGAACCGCTTCTGCCATACAAATGAACCTGATTGACAATGGGTATGTCTGCCGATCGGGCAAACAGACCTGCCACGCCGGATTACGATGGTGAAAGTCATGGTGTGTGCCAGTCTTGTCAGACTGGATATGCGATGGGGCGGCCTGAATGACCAGCACACTCGCCCTCGATGAATGAATCGCCA
Organism: Cupriavidus sp.; assembly: GCA_019236395.1. Classification (GTDB taxonomy): domain Bacteria; phylum Pseudomonadota; class Gammaproteobacteria; order Burkholderiales; family Burkholderiaceae; genus Cupriavidus. The sequence goes on along the minus strand of JAFAJB010000072.1, from coordinate 16,548 downwards.
GACGTTTTGGGCAATCCGTATAGGGGACTCTCAGCAACCGCCAGCGACTTTAGCGAAATACTTCGCCCCGGCTCTTTGCATCACAGCAGAGATGTTTATTTTCTCTCGTAGTATTTTCCTTAAATCACGGCATATCATGGAAAATAACTACTCTCGACTCTACGTGGATATCCATGCCGCCAAAATTAGATTATTTCAATTGGATCGATTGACCAACTCAATTTGCGAAAAACGAGATCGCACGGTTGTACTCACTTCACCAGCCGCCAACGCAAAGGCATTCGCCAATACAGGGCAAATCAGGGATACAGGGACAATCTCTAGGAAGATCCGCAAACCTCCGTTCCTGATGGAATGGATCGTCATCCAGTCGCCGTGGCCCCGGGTTTTTGATGCAGATCATTGGCAGCGCGTGGCCAAGCTCGAGTAGATGGCGTTGAGGTGCAGTGCGGTCGGGATGAGGCGTGACAAGCCACGTCAGCCCCGAACGACAAGGCATCGTCAGGGGCCCTCGCCTGGGTGCAACTTGAAATTAGCTAGCTGGAGTGTGTGGCTGGCCTGGACAAGGTATCCAGGCAGCACTTGTGCCTGCGAAGGCAGTGAATTGTCTGAGCGACGGGGTTCGGGTGGCGGATGTGAGGCAAGTGCACCCTCTGCAAACGGGGTTAAGGCAGACGGCCAGCCATCGATAAAATCGAGCCGTCGGGACAGACGGCTCGGGATCCCCGCGTTTCTTCACATCATGGAACCACCGGCCCATTCCTGGCGCCTCTGCGGGCTAGCCATGGATGACGACTGGGCGTCGGTGATGTCGGCCCGCGGCAACCCCCTCCGGTCGCATTTCTTGCAATTCCCGACTTATTCAGCGGGCCGACAACGTGTGACATTCTGACGCTGCACTATTTCGGCAATAAGACGACGCGGCGCCGCATACCGCACATTCCATAAATCTCTGCAAACTCAGTTACCGCTGCATCCGCATCTCGCTAGAATGAAACCGCCTGTCTTCGGAGATGCCCATGAAACGCGATACCGTAGCCGTGACCGAGACGACTCCAGAAGGGCTTGCCGCCCTGATCTATCACATTGCCCACAGCGCCAGCCAGGGGCAGCTCGATCCCGAATTCGTACGCAAGCTTGGCAAACGCGTGGACAAGGAGCTCGAGGCCATGGAAGCCGGCGAGCGCCTGACCGCGCCGGACAGGGAACGATTGCTGCATGCGGTGCAGACCCTGCACAGGACCACCGATGTGGAAGAAGGCGCCCGTCTGACCCGGGCGCTCGAGCGATTGCGCAATCACGACGCGCAGCAGCCCCCGCAGCCGGCCGCACCATAACCGCCGACTGAACCACGGGCCTTGAACGAAGAACGCCCCCTGCCCGGCGTGGGCCGGGCAAGGGGCGTTTTTTATCCGGCAGGACTGGGGGGAAAGGCCCCGCCTGCCGGTGCCTCCCTTTAGCTTGAGCTTAGAAGCGGTGACGAATACCGGCGATCGCGCCGGTCTGGTTCGCGCCGGCCACAGCTGTGCCGGCACCGTTCAGACCCAGGTTGGACGCGCCCTTGTTGGTCACGTAACCGACGTTCAGGTAGACGTCCGTGCGCTTCGAGAACGTGTAGTCGGCCGACAGCACGAACATCCACGAATCATTCTTGCTCTCGTGCACGTCAGTGTAGTACGCGGCACCGGTCAGCGACAGGGCCGGCGTCACGCGGTACAGGCCGCCGAGCCAGTAGACATTGTTGCGCGTGGCGGCAGTGGTAGCGCTCGTGATGCCGTCATCACGCATCCAGCGGTAACCAGCGAACACCTTGGCCGCACCGAAATCGTAGGACGTACCCACGGCCAGACGCTTGACGGCGCGGTCGGAGATGGCCGGCGTTGCGCTCTGGATCTGGTCATAGGCGGTACCGACCGAGAAGCTGCCAACGTTGTAGGCCAGGCCGGCGCCGATGTTGCGGGCCGCCTTGTAGTTGCCCGGCACTTCGCCGTTGTTGTTCACGCCCGTGCTGTAGAAGGCCGTGCCGGTCAGGCCGCCGAACTTGCCGGTGTACTTGACCGCATTGTCGGCACGGCCGTTGAAGGCCGCGTCCACCGAGTTCAGCGAGTACTTCGGACCCACGCCCATCGGGTCGTAGGCGCCAAACAGGTCATACAGGGCGTTCTGCTGACGGCCCAGCGTCACGGCGCCGAAATCGCCTTGCAGGCCCACGAAAGCCTGGCGGCCGAACAGGCGGCTGCCCTGGCCTGACAGGCCGGTGTCGATATCGAAGCCCGATTCGAGCGTGAAGATACCCTTCAGGCCACCGCCCAGGTCTTCCACGCCACGCAGGCCCCAGCGCGAACCGGACATGTTGCCCGAACTCACGCGTACTGCGGTACCGCCATTGCCACCCGGCGAATGGGTGGCGAATTCAATACCTGCATCGGCGATGCCGTACAGGGTCACGTTGGAGGCGGTCTGTGCCGATGCAACGCCAGACAGCGCGCACGTACCCGCGGCTGCCAAGGCAAATAGAGCTTTCTTCACTGGTAATTTCTCGTTTTGTTTAAGACATTGAGGCGCTTCCCCGCCCCGCGACCGATCCGATAAAAGTGCACGAGGCACTACACGAATCGTGCGGTGACCTAGGGGGCATCGCGATTGTTCCAGTGGAGTATGAAATTCGTGTGTCTACACGTTTTTCATTGCGCTTATTGACACCCAACCTTGGTGGGGTATGCGCATGGGTGCGCTGCAAGATGCGGGTTTTCCCGACCTGATTTGGTAGGATTCACACTTTTCCGAGAACGGCATTTGACAGCCCGATGACAGTACGTCCAGGGTCCAGGGTGCCTGTGTCAATGCGCCTGGATTCGATCAAGACCTTCGTCGCCTCACGGCTGTTGTTGCTGCGCCAGCATCTGCGTCGTCCAACACGGCGGGAAGTCGTGCTGGCTGTGGCAGCCGTTCCGGCCCTGGTGCTGCTGTACATCGTGCTGCTGATTCCTTTCACGCCCGGCATCAGCGACATCCGCAAGGCCAAATCGGAGCAACCGGCCGAGGTGCTGTCTGCCGACGGCAAGGAACTCGCGGTCTATCGCTGGGCGAATCGCGACTGGGTCAAGCTTTCCGATATCTCGCCGAACGTGGTCGATGCGCTGATCGCCACCGAGGACCATCGCTTCTACCAGCACCACGGGCTGGACTGGCGCCGCACGGCATCGGCCGCGCTGCATACGTTCTCCGGCGACAGGCAGGGCGGGTCCACGATCACGCAGCAGCTCGCCCGCAACCGCTATCCCGACGAAATCGGCCGCGCGCCCACACTGACGCGCAAGCTCAAGGAGGCGATCACGGCCCTCAAGATCGAGGCGCTGTACTCGAAGGACGAAATCCTCGAGACCTACCTGAACACCGTCCCCTTCCTCTACAACGCGTTCGGCATCGAGATGGCCGCGCGCACGTACTTCGACAAGTCCGCCGACCGCCTTGACGTGCTCGAAGCGGCCACGCTGATCGGCATGCTGAAGGGGAACAGCTACTACAACCCGGTACTGAACCCGGAACGCGCGCTGGACCGCCGCAATACCGTGCTGGCGCAGATGGTCAAGCGTGGCAAGCTGGATCCGGCGCGGTATGAAGTGTTGAAGAAGCGCCCGCTACGCATCGATTTCGAGCGGCAGATCGAAGCCCCGGGCCCGGCGCCCCACTTCGCCCAGCAACTGCGCAAGTGGCTTATCACCTGGGCCGACCGCAACGACTACAACCTCTATACCGACGGCCTCGTCATTCGTACGACGATTGACGCGCGCCTGCAATCCATGGCCACCCAGGCGCTCACGCGCCAGGGCAATCAACTGCAGTCGATCGCCAATGCCGCCTGGGCGCCGCGCGCCGGCTGGACCGAGAATCGCGCACTGGTGCAGGCATTCGTGCGTGAAACGCCGGAGTTCCGCGCTGCTGTTGCCAGCGGACAAGGCGAAGACGACGCGCTGAAGCACCTGATGGCCGATCGCGCGTTCATGCAGGCGCTGCGCCAGCAGAAGACGCGCGTACAGGCCGGCTTCATGGCCATCGATCCGACCACCGGAGAGATCAAGGCCTGGGTGGGCAGCCGCGACTTCACCGTGGATGCGTTCGACCACGTGGCCCAGGCGCGCCGGCAGCCCGGCTCCACGTTCAAGCCGTTCGTGTACGGCGCCGCTTTCGCACGCGGGCAGAGTCCCGACGAAACGTTTATCGACCAGCCGGTCGAGATCAAGCTGGCCGGCGGCGAAATCTGGCGACCCACCGACGAATCGCCGCCCACCGGCCGCGCGCTGAGCCTGCGCGACGGCCTGGTCTATTCCAAGAACACCATCACCGCACAACTGGTGCAGAGCATCGGCGCGGACCGCGTGGCGCAACTGGCCCGCGCGATGGGCGTGCGCGACAGCAAGCTTGAAGCGGTACCGTCGCTGGCGCTCGGCACGAGCCCGGTGACGCTCAAGGAGATGGTCAGCGCCTACGGCACCATCGCCAACGGCGGGCAGTACATCGCGCCCTCGATGGTCACGCGCATCGAGGACCGCGACGGTAATGTGCTTGCGCAGTTCCGCCAGGCGTCGCCACAGCGCGCGCTGTCAGCCTCGGCCAACGATACGCTGGTCGACGTGATGCGTGACGTGATCGACCGCGGCACGGGCACCGCGATCCGCACGCGTTTCGGCATCCGCGCCGACGTGGCCGGCAAGACCGGCACTACGCAGGACAACGCCGACGGCTGGTTCATCCTGATGCATCCGCAACTGGTGGCCGGAGCGTGGGTGGGCTTCAACGATAGCCGCGTGACGCTGCGCAGCGACTACTGGGGCCAGGGTGCCCACAGCGCACTGCCGATCGTCGGTGATTTCTATCAGCGGGCATTGCGCGCGCGCATCATCGACCCACGTGTGCGGTTTGCGGAGGCGGACGAGAAGAGCTGGTACTCCGGCATCACCGATCAGATCAAGGGCTGGTACCAGAAATTGTTTGCATCCGGCAAGAAGGAGGAAGCCGCTCAGGCACCGCGTCCGGCGCCGCGCCGGCCGGCCCTGCCAGAGACCGAGAACGACGCATTGCCGCCGGCCGCCGCGTCGGCGACGTCTGCCGACAACGGCATGGCGCTCGACCCGGGCGAGGTGGTGGAAGCCGCGCCGTCACCCTCCACGCCCTCCACACCCCCCTCGACCGCGCCGGCGTCAGCCGCGTCGGAGCCCCCCGTTGCGCCCGCGCCGCCCGCAGCGCCTACCGCCGCCAGCGATCCCGCGCAACTGAACGCCACGCCGGCAACGGCGCACTGACCCTCTCGTCTCAGTTGGATAGCGCGCGGCCGACGATCAGCGGATCGGGCTGGCCGATGGCGGTCACATCGCGGTTGGCGTAGGCAAAGCGGGACAGAACGTACCGCATGGCGTTGAGCCGTGCCCGTTTCTTGCAATCGGAGCGAATCACGGTCCAGGGCGCGTCAGCGGTGTCGGTGTGCGCGAACATGGCTTCCTTGGCATCCGTATAGGCATCCCATTTATCCAGGGATGCAACATCGACCGGGCTGAGTTTCCATTGCTTGAGAGGGTGAATCTCTCGTTCCCTGAAGCGCCGGCGCTGCTCCGGCTGGCTGACTGAGAACCAGAACTTGAACAGGTGGATGCCACTGCGCACCAGGTGGCGCTCGAACTCGGGCGCCTGCTGCAGGAAATCCTGGTATTCCGGCGGGGAGCAGAAACCCATGACGTGCTCCACGCCGGCGCGGTTGTACCAGGAACGGTCGAAGAGCACGATCTCGCCCGCTGACGGCAGGTGTTGAACGTAGCGCTGGAAGTACCACTGGCCACGCTCGGATTCCGAAGGCTTCTCCAGCGCCACCACGCGGGCACCACGCGGGTTCAAATGTTCCATGAAGCGCTTGATGGTGCCGCCCTTGCCTGCCGCATCGCGGCCCTCGAACAGAATGACGACACGCCGGCCACTCTCGCGCACCCAGGCCTGCAGTTTCAGCAACTCGACCTGTAGCCGGTACTTCTGCTTCTCATAGTTCCTGCGCGACATCAGGTTCTGATAGGGATAACCGCCTTCACGCCAACCCGCGGCAAGCTCGTCATCGGGATGACGCTTGCGGGTCGCTTGCCAGACACCAGGATCTCCCTCAAGAAGCAGGCTGCGCAACTGGGCGGACTCATCCGGCGAGAGGCCATCCATAAGCGTACGAATGGCGCCGAGCATGTCCGTGGCATTGGAGCCTTGCCGCGCCAGGACGTCCTGCAGACTGCTCACCGACTGGTGAGCAGCCGCATCAACGGCGGCACCCACTTCATTGCGCTCTGCGGACTGCGGTGTATTGGTCGGCAGTACATCGCCCTTTGCGACTGCGCGCGGCGCTACGGCACGCAGATCCGGGGGATTGACCGGGGCGGATGCAGTACGTTCGTTCATGCGGGAGCTCATCTCAGGTTCTCGATTGGCGTGATGGTGTGGAACCCGCCCGATCTTGAGGGACTGTACGACCGCAATGGAAAAGGTCTGGTGCAGGATGAAATGGGTATGTCGGCCTTGCCCCCACCTCGCTCCTTCCTCCTGCGATTGGGTTCCAGTGCGCTACTAACGCGCACCGGTTACATTTTGTAGAAAGTACGCCAGTACTGTCCTGATTTGGATCATCGCTCGAAGTTGTGCTCGGAACTTCGGCGTCCGATCGACTCACACTGTCTGGTCGTGATGGAAGCCTGGACCCGGTGACGCGGAGCTGGCCGCACCGGACTTGATGCAAGCGACGGCGACATCCGAAAGCGTCAGCGGCGGTTCGGCCGAAGGACGCGCCAGCAGATAACCCTGCGCATAGTCGATACCGAGCTCGCGGCACGCAAGCAGGTCCTCCACGCGCTCGATACCCTCGGCCACGAGCTTCGTGCCACTCAGCTTGGCCAGCTTGCACAGCGCGCGCACTGCCTCGAGCTGGAACGCCGATGTGGCGATGCCATCGATCACGATGCGGGCGATCTTGACGTAGTCCGGCTTCATCGCGATCCACTGACCTAGGTTGGCGTGACCGGTGCCATAGTCGTCGAGCGCAAACTGCGGGCCACGGCTGCGGATTGAAAAAACCGCCTTTGTCAGCGACTCGAGTGATCCCAACGGCGCCTGCTCAGTCAGCTCCAGCACGATACGGTCTGACGGAATGCCCTGATCCCGCAGGAAAACGCGCACTTCCTCGCGCGTGTCCTCGATATCGCGCAGCGAATCGGCGCTGTAGTTCAGGAACAGTTTGCCCGGCAACCGCGCTTGCATGAACGCGGCGATCGCGGTGCGCGCGGCCAGCCGCTCCATGCGCACCAGCGCTCCCGCCCTGGCCGCTTCGGCGAACAGCGCGACGGGGCTCTCCAGCGGCGTGCCCGCGGGGCCGCGAATCAGTGCCTCGTACCCAAGAATGTCGCCCGTGGCGAGCGAGCCGATCGGCTGGAATACCGGTCGCAGGTACTTGTGTTCGAGGCAATCGGCAATAGTTGGCGTCAAGGGTCGCGACAAGGCTTGCACTCAAACTGGCGTTGGATCGTACGGATCTTTCTGCGGGAAAGACCCGCTCCCACCGCAGGCTAACGGCACGCCCGAAACGCCCCTTGAGCGCCGGCACACCCCACTTGGGCGGGGGGCGCCGGTCGGTTGCCGCGCTACACCAGTCCGATGTCCCGCGCCCGGCTTCCCGGAAATACCTGCGCCAGACGGCTATCGTCCAGCCCGTACAGGCGGCGGAAGACCCCGCCCAGCACGGCTCGATAGTCGTTCAGCACCGGATAGTCCCGGTTCTGATTGAGCGTGGACTGCGACACCGCCACCTGCTCGCCGACGATGCGGCCGCCGCGCACGCTGCCGCCCGCCACCCAGTACACCGTCCCGTGGCCGTGATCGGTGCCACGCGTGCCGTTCTCGCGGAACGTGCGGCCAAACTCGGAGATCGCGACCACCGTCGTATTGCGCCATGCCGGGCCGATTTCCTCGGAAAATCCAGCGATACCGCGCCCAAGGTTGTCGAGCAGGTTGGCAAGCTGACCCTGTGCGCCGCCCTGGTTGACGTGCGTATCCCATCCGCCCACGTCGATAAAGCCGATATTGAACTTGTCGCGCATCAGTCCGGCCATGCGGCGCGCTTCCTGCTCGAAACCGCGCGCACTCAGCGCACGCCGGTTGGCCGCCTGCATTTCCTGCATGCGGCCGGACATCGATTCCCCCTGCGCGCTGCGCATCTCGGTTTCGTGCTGCCGCATTGCTTCGGCCTGCTCCGCAACGGTCTGGCGCAGATCGAACCCTTCGGCGATCAGTGACTCGAAGCGCGTGCCCTTGTACATCTGCGCCAGCACCTGGGTCTGGTGCGCGTCGAACGGGGTGCGGCCCGTGCCTTTCAGCGATACGTTCGGCACGTTGGCCGCCCCCGACATCACCATTGGCAGGCCATCGGTAAATGCCACCGGCGCGGCCTGGCCACCCATCGATTGCGCGAGCCGATTCAGGAAACCGCTGCCGCGCGGCACGCCTCCGGCATGCCCGTCGCCGGACAGCCCGGCCTCGATGCCGTCCTGCGTTTCGAAATGGCTGCGCGACATATCGCTGGTGCCCGCAAACGGGATAAAGGCGAGCTGCTGGCGCTGCCACATCGGCAGCATCGTGGCGCCCAACGCGGGATGCAGCGCCCAGCCATCGACCGACAGCGGCAGCGCTGCGGCCGGGTCCGGCGCAGCGCCATCCGCCACCGGGCGGCGAATGGCGATGGTCGGCCGCGACTGATAGTAGAAATCGCTGCCAGTCGGCACCAGCACGTTGGCCGCATCGTAGCCGCCACGCAGGAATATCAGCAGGAAGCGCGCGTCCGCCTGCGCCGGCAGCGCGAACACGCGGGACGTCACTAACGGCCACGTCAGCGCCAGCCCCGTACCGCCCATGGCCTTGAGCCATTCACGTCGATTCATGACACGCTCCTTGCGCATTCAACGTTGCATCCATTCCGGCGAGCTGAGCAGCACGGTGTTCCACTCCTGCTGCGATCCGGCCTGCGCCAGCGCGCCACGCGTGGCGGGGCCCAGCGTGGACTCGATCGTGTCGTAGAACATGCGGCTGTTCGGCATCGGGAAGCCGCGCCGCTGCGTGGGCTGGCCATCGTCACCGGAAAACAGCCCGGCTGGCCCGCTACCGATGGCCCGCGCAATCTCGAAACGTCGCACCAGCTGCCCGGAGCTGGCCCATGCGCTCTCGGCCGCAGGATAGCCATCGGGGGCGATATGCCCGTACAGTGGCTCTCCAAGCTGGTTGAGCCAGTTGATCACCGGGCGCAGGTTCGTGACCGGACGGCCGTCATAGGCCAGCCGCATCGACGACACCACGAACACCATCGGGTCTTTGAACTTGCGTGCGCCGTGGGGCGCGGCGCTGTCGAACTCCTTCGACAGGAGCATCGTCCTCAGAACCGCGCCGATATCGCCGTCGGTACGCGTGAACGTGGCCGTCATGCGATCGACCATCGATTGCGGAGGCGCGTCGGAGACGAAGTACGTCGCCAGCTTCATCGAGATAAAACGCGCCGTGGCCGGGTCACGCGACAGGATGGTCACGGCCCGCTCCACCTCGCCAAAGCCGGTGGGGTCGATCCGCTGGCCCAGCAGCGTCTTCGGTCCGAAGTCATGGCGATTCGGGTTGAACTCGAACAGCCCGTCGCTGCGATACAGCGCCGCACGCGCCGGGCCGAGCTTCGGCGGCTCGCCACGCACGTTCACGCCCAAACCGGTCAGCACGCGCGCCAGTTCCTGAACGTCCTGCTGTGTATAGTGCGACCCGCTGGCGCCACCAGACACACCCAGCGTGTGCAGCTCCATCAGCTCGCGTGCGTAGTTCTCGTTGATGTGATTGACCGCGCTCTGCGCGTTGTCGAGGTACTCGAGCATGGCCGGCGCGGTCACCGTTGCCATGACCAGATCCCGGAACTTGCCCAGCGCATGCGGCCGGATGGCCTTTTCCTCGTAGTCGGGCAGCGCCAGCCTGACCTGGCCCTTGCCGGCATAGACGCTGAAGTGGTTCATCCAGAACCATGTCATCTGCTCGCGCAACTGGCCTGGCGAGTACAACGCGCGCAGCAGATGGCGGCGCTCCGTATCCAGCACGAGGTCACGCCCCTGCCGATTGAGCGCCTCACGCGCCTGCTGCTTCTCGGTTTCATCGGTCAGCGTATTGATCCGCTGGCGTTCGGTGCGCACCACCTGCAGACGCTGCGCCGCATCACCCTGACTGACCTGCAGCGCGGCGATGGCCGTGGCCACTGGCTGCGAGTCGGCCAGCGGCATGCGTAGCTGCTCTTCCAGATAGCGCTCGCGCCCGACGGCCTGCAGGTGCTGCACGCTGGCCTGATCGGCACCGAAACTGACGGTGTTGAGCCAGCGCAGGTCTGCCGATGACAGGCTGCCTTGCAGCGCGCTATCCGACGGCGGCGTCTGGGCACAGGCCGCCAGGAACGTCGTCGTCGCCAGCAGGGCCAGAAGAGGTTGCCACTTTCGCGCGTACGGCTTGGGGTTAACCATGGGGGGCGCCCTTTCGTGTTTCTTGGAGGGAATGCCGGTTTGACGTTTGACCGGCGCGATGGTTGACCGCGCACGGCGGTGACACTGTTACTAAAACTTTCGCCTGCGCGCCTGTCATCGCCCAGTCACACGCACGCCTGAAAATTCGGGGCAACAACAGGCGCAGGACCCCGGGCAACACCGCATCGACATTGCGGCATCGCAACAACGGAAAACCTTGACGCCTGATTTTTCAGCGCTTCAATGAAAACGTTTTCATCGCAGCGCACCCGAAACCGACGAGGAAGCCCATGCCGACATCCCGCCGATCCGTGTTGCCATCCCGCATCGCCTCCGCCGAACCGGGCCACGGCGTGACGCTGGCCGACGTCGCGCTGGCGGCGAAGGTATCGCTGGCCACGGCGTCGCGTGCGTTCAGTCATCCGCAGCTCGTGCGCGAGGCCACCGCACAACGCGTGCATGAAGCCGCGAAGCGGCTCTCGTTCCGCCCCAACCTGCTCGGCGCCAAGCTCCGCGCGCAGCAGACGCGCATCCTCGGCGTGATGCTGCCCACGCTGGAGAACGCGGTATTTGCCGAATGCTGGCGCGGCATCGAGGCGTCGGCAATGGCCTCGGGCTACTCGCTGATGCTCGTGACCAGCGGCTACGACCCTGCGCGCGAGAGCGAGCGTGTCGAATACCTGCTGCGCCATCGCGTCGACGGCATGGTGCTGACCGTGGCCGACGCCGCCGCCAGCATCGTGCTCGATCAGCTCGACCGTGAGTCCGTACCCTATGTTCTCGCTTACAACCAGGTAACGGCGCAGGGCACGCAGCACGGCCGGCATTCGGTATCGGTCGACAACCGCGCCAGCGCATGCGAAGGTGTCAAGGCGCTGATCGCCGCGGGCCATCGGCGCATCGTGGTGGTCTCCGGCGCGTTCATGGCATCCGATCGCGCCCGCCAGCGCTTTGCGGGCTACGAGGATGCGATGCGCGCGCACGGGCTCGCCGCGCTCCCGCCAGTCTGCCTGCCCTCGCACACTGCCAGCAACACTGCCCAGATTCGCGAGCTGATGGCGCGTGCCGATACCCCCACCGCGTTCTTCTGCACCAACGACCTGCTGGCAATCGGCGTGATTTCCGATCTCAAGCGCCTTGGCCTGCGCGTGCCACGTGATGTTTCCGTGCTCGGATACGACGGCATCGCGCTAGGCGCGCTGGTGGAGCCGCCGCTTGCCACCGTAGTGCAACCGAACTCCGAGATCGGCGCCCACGCCGTTCGCCAGCTTCTGCAGCAACTCAAAAGCGGTGACAACACGCACGATGACGCCGCGGGCGGGGCCCTGCTGCTTCCCCACACGCTGCGCGTGGGAGGCACCGTAGGCGCCCCCCCGTAAGTCCTGCCCGCCAGCGTTTCCCGTTCCACGTACTTTCTCGCCGTCCCATCATTTCAACCAGGGAGCTTTTCATGTCGACGCAATCTTTCTGGCGCCGTCCGCTGCGCTGGCTTGCCATCACCGCAACCGCCGCAGCCTTCAGCCAGGGCGTGGCCGCGCAAACCGCCATCTGCTACAACTGCCCGCCCGAATGGGCTGACTGGGCCGCGCAGATCCGCGCAATCAAGGAAAAGACCGGCGTCACCGTGCCGCTCGACAACAAGAACTCGGGCCAGTCGCTCGCGCAACTGGTTGCCGAGCGCGCCAGCCCGGTCGCCGACGTAACCTACCTCGGCGTGACGTTCGGCATCCAGGCCAAGGCCGATGGCGTGACGCAGCCGTACAAGCCGGCCAACTGGAATGACATTCCTGACGGCCTCAAGGACCCGCAGGGCAACTGGTTCGCGATCCACTCGGGCACGCTCGGCTTCATGGTCAATGTCGACGCGTTGCGCGGCAAGCCCGTGCCGCAATCGTGGGCCGACCTGCTCAAGCCCGAGTACAAGGGCCTGATCGGCTATCTCGATCCGGCCAGTGCGTTTGTCGGCTACGTCGGCGCCGTGGCCGTGAACCAGGCGATGGGCGGCACGCTTGACAACTTCGGCCCGGCCTTCAAGTACTTCCGCGAGCTGCAGAAGAACCAGCCGATCGTGCCGAAGCAGACCGCCTATGCGCGCGTGCTGTCCGGCGAGATCCCCATCCTGCTCGACTATGACTTCAACGCCTATCGCGCGAAGTACAAGGACCACGCCAACGTGGCCTTCGTGATTCCGAAGGAAGGCACGCTCGTGGTGCCGTACGTGATGAGCCTGGTCAACAACGCGCCGCACGCGGCGGAAGGCCGCAAGGTGCTCGACTTCGTGCTGTCCGACCAGGGCCAGGCGCTGTGGGCCAACGCCTACCTGCGTCCGGTGCGTAACGTGCCGATGCCGAAGGACGTGCAGTCGCGCTTCCTGCCCGCCGCCGAGTATGCCCGCGCAAAGCCCGTGGACTTCGGCAAGATGGCCCAGGTGCAGAAGGGCTTCAGCGAGCAGTACATGAAGGAAGTTCGCTAAGGCGTTCATCATGACCAGACGATCACCCGCCCTGTTCCTGTTCGCGCTGCCGGCACTTGTGGTGTTCCTGGCGTTCTTCTGCCTGCCGATGGCGCGGCTGATCGAAGTCAGCCTGACCGGCAAGGGCGGCGCGGGGGTCTACTGGACCGTGCTCACCAGCGCGCGCTACCTGCACAGCCTGATGGTGACCGTGCTGCTGTCCGCGCTGGTCACGCTTGCCACGCTAGTGATTGCGGGCATCGCGGGCACTTTCCTGCAGCGCCATCCGGTGCCAGGCAAGCCGGTGCTGGTGGCCATGCTCACGTTTCCGCTGGCCTTTCCGGGCGTGGTGATCGGCTTCATGGTCATCATGCTCGGCGGCCGCAACGGCCTGCTGGCATCGATTGGCGATGCGCTGGTGGGAGATCGCTGGACCTTCGCCTACGGGCTGGCCGGACTGTTCGTCGGCTACCTGTATTTCTCGATTCCGCGTGTGATCCTGACCGTGATGGCGGCGGTCGAGAAGCTGGATACCTCTTTGGAGGAAGCCGCGCGCTCGCTCGGCGCCAACCGCTGGCATGTGGTGCGCGATGTGATGCTGCCCGCGTTGATGCCGGCCATGCTGTCGAGCGGTGCGATCTGCTTCGCCACCAGCATGGGCGCCTTCGGCACGGCGTTCACGCTGGCCACGCAGCTCGACGTGCTGCCGCTGACGATCTACAACGAATTCACGAACTACGCCAACTTCGGCATGGCCGCGGCCCTGTCGATCCTGCTCGGCGCGGTCACCTGGGTGTTGCTGGCGTTGGCGCGCTGGTACTCAGGCGATGCGGTAGCCGCCACGGCCTGAGGAGCCCATGATGACCTCCCAACCCCGCCGCGCCGCCTACTGGCTGCAACTGGCACTCACACTCGCGGTCTGCGCATTCATGACGGTGCCGGTGGTGCTGTCCGTGCTGGCCGGGCTGACCAACAATATCTTCGTCGGCCTTTCCAGCGGCCTGACCACACGCTGGCTGCTCGAAGTCTGGTCGCTATACCGCAACACGATCTTCCTGTCGCTCGGCATTGCGCTGGCCTGCCTGGCCTGCACGCTCGTGATCGGCGTGCCCGCCGCCTACTACATGGCACTGCGCCGCAATCGCGTGACGCGGCTGATCGAGGAACTGCTGATGTTGCCCGTCGCCGTGCCGGGACTCGCCACGGCGCTTGGCCTGATCCTGCTCTACGGCGGCTGGCAGGCCCTGCGCACGAGCTGGGTGTTCATCCTGATCGGCCACGTGCTGTTCACGCTGCCGTTCATGGTGCGCGCAGTGCTGGCGATCCTTTCGGCCATCGATATCCGCACGCTCGAAGACGCCGCCGCGAGCCTTGGCGCCACACGCCTGCAGCGATTCTTCACGGTGGTGCTGCCCAATTGCCGCCAGGGCATCCTGGCGGGCGCGCTGATGGTGGTCACGTTGTCCGTTGGCGAATTCAACCTGACCTGGATGCTGCATACCCCCACCACGCAGACGCTGCCCGTGGGCCTCGCCGACAGCTATGCGTCGATGCGGCTCGAGATCGGCTCGGCCTACACCATCGTGTTCTTCGTGATGATCATTCCACTGCTGGTGTTCATGCAGGCGATGAGCGCCCTGGGCGCGCGTGCACGCCGCCATGCCCCCCAGACAGAAGCCGCACCCGGGATACGGCCTGTAGCGGCGCCCCAACCTGCCGAGACCCGCCATGCATGAACCGACGACCATCCGACTGCGCCATTGCGCCAAGACCTTCGCCGACGGCACGACCGCGCTCCAGCCGCTCGACCTCGACATCGGCGCCGCCGAAACGGTGGTGCTGCTCGGGCCATCTGGCTGCGGCAAGACCACCACGCTGCGCATCATCGCGGGGCTGGAGCAGCCCGATGCGGGCGGCGAAGTCTGGTTCGGCGACACGTCCGTCACCGACCAACCGATCGAGCAACGGGGCGTGGGCATGGTGTTCCAGAACTACGCGCTGTTTCCCAACATGACCGTGGCCGAGAATATCGCCTATGGCCTGCGCGTGCGCCGTACCGATGCCGCCACGCGCCGCCGACGCGTCGACGATATGCTCGCGATGATGCATCTCGGTCCGTTCGCCGACCGCCGCATCGACCAGCTCTCGGGCGGCCAGCGTCAGCGCGTGGCACTGGCCCGCGCCATCGCGGTGCAGCCGCGCGTGCTGCTGCTGGATGAACCGCTGACCGCGCTCGACGCCAAGCTCCGTGACGCGCTGCGGGCCGACATCAACCAGCTTCTGCGCAGCCTGCATATCACGGCCGTCTACGTGACGCACGACCAGGCCGAAGCGATGGCGCTGGGGGACCGCATCATCGTGATGGACAAGGGGCGCATCGCCCAGTCGGGCACGCCACAGGAAATCTACCGCGCGCCGGCCAACGCGTTCGTGGCGGACTTCATCGGCACGATGAATCACCTTCCGGCGGTGGCCGAAGCGGGCCGCTGGCGCGTGCCCGGTGGCACCGTCCCGATGGGCCCGCCTGCCGATACACCGGTGTCCGCCTCCGCCCGGCTGATGTTCCGCCCGGAAGACGTGGCGCTGGCGCATGCGGACCAGGCGCATGTCGAAGGCACCATCGTCACCGCGCTCTTCCTCGGCAACCACACCCGCCTGCTGGTGGATGTGGGCGCCACGCAGCCGCTGATCGTCGATACCGCCCGCCGCGATGCGTGGCAAGCCGGTGAACGCATCGGCCTGCACATCGACACCGACCACCTGATTACGCTTGCCGAAGCGGCTTGAACAGCATGACCACAGCCCCCTATCTGGTCGCACAACTGACCGACCTCCATATCAAGGCGGGCGGCAAGCTTTCGTACCGGCTCGTCGATACAGCCGGCGCGCTGCACACCGCCATCGACACCTTGCTGGCCGCGCCGCAGCAGCCGGACATCGTCATCGTGACCGGCGATCTGGTCGATTTCGGCAGCGAGCCCGAGTACCGCTTCCTGCGCGACATCCTGCAGCGCCTGCCGATGCCGGTCAGGCTGCTGCCAGGCAACCACGACCACCGCCCGTCGCTGCGTGCCGTGTTCCACGACCACGACTATCTGTTCGCCAATGGCCAAGGCAATGGCGATGCCGACGCGCCGGTTCACTACGCGATCGATGCCGGGCCGCTGCGGCTGGTGGGCTTCGACTGCACGGTGCCCGGCAAACCGGGCGGCCGCGCCGACGACGCGGGGCTCGCTTGGCTCGACGCGGCGCTGGCCGCCGCACCGGCGCAACCGACGCTGGTGATGCTGCACCATCCGCCGTTCTACACCGGGATCGGGCACATGGACGAACAGGGTCTGGAAAATGCCACCGCGTTCGAGGCCGTCATCGCGCGGCACCGCCAAGTGGAACGCGTGGTCTGCGGCCACCTGCACCGCCATATCACGCGCCGCTTCGGCGGCACGATCGCCATGACGGCGCCCGGCCCCGCGCATCAGGTCGCGCTGGACCTGGACCCCGACGCGGTGTCGCGCTTCCGGATGGAGCCGCCCGGGTACC
>JAFAJB010000068.1 GCA_019236395.1 Cupriavidus sp. | reverse complement strand
AGGTCGCGGCACGCCGCCATCGGCAGGGTCAGCCAGATCTCGTGCACGCCGTGGTTGTGCACGAACGTGCTGACTTCCTCCATCGTGCGCAGCGGCATGACATCGGGCGGGATGGCGGCCGACGTCTCGTCATAGACTCCCACGACGCGGTAACCGGCGGCGCGGAAGCGGTGCACGCGCAGGTACATCTCTCGGCCCAGCGGCCCATAGCCGAAGATCAGCACGCGCTTGGCATTGATACCCTGCTCGCGCACGTTGGCCAGCATGCGGAACATCACGGCCCGCGCCGCCACCAGCACCAGTGCGGCGCTCAGGAACCAGCCCATCGACCAGACGCGCGAGACGATGGCTATCTGATGAATCAGGAACGTACCAAGCAGGCCGGTGATGAACACCGTGGTCCAGGCGGCCCAGATGCGCAGGGCCAGCACCGCCTGGCTGCGTCCGCGCCAGGACTCGTAGATGCCGAAGGCGGGAAACACCACCAGCGCGCCAAGCGAGCACAGCATGGTCAGGAAGCCGTGCACCGGCGCTTCCTCGCGAATCCCGCCGGGAAAGTAGAGCGCCCCCATGGCCACGCCGGCCGCGCCGATCAGCAGCGCGTCGACGAGTCTGTAGAGGTAGTGAAGCGCCGTATGCCGCTCGGCGGCAACGTTCCAGTTCGATGCCATGACCGCCCCAATGCCCTTGCGGGAACCATATCGGAGCCATGGTTGCGCACCCGTCGCGGGGCGTCTGTGGGCGGGCGCACAAAGCGCCGCTGGGCCCCCTGGAGTCCGTGGAAGGCGCCGGTCAGCAGCGGCAGTGACTGGTGGCGCATGCCGGACGCGCTGCCGCACCGGCCATGCATGCCCGGCAGCCTGGCAGGGACGTCCATTCGCCGCGCTGGTACGGGCGATCGCGGCCGGAAAGGAAGGTGGCGAGGTCCTGGACCCAGATGTGGGTAACGCCGGCCACGCCGCCGACGGGCAGGGCCATCAGCATGGCCAGCGCCGCCGACGCGATCAGCATCGCCTTCGGCCCGCGCGGCATCGCCCGGCGCATGATGAACGGCACGCTGACGCAAAACCCCAGCGCCAGCCCGCTTGCCACCTCGGATACCGAGTGCGCGTGGAGCGCAAGCCGGGACACCCCGACCGCCAGCGCCAGCAGCATGCCCGCTGCGGCCGCCAGCAGGCTCAGCCCACGATGCCTCGATGGCACCGCCAGAAAGCCGAGCACGGGCAGGATCGACGCCGCCATCATCGAGTGGCCCGAGAATCCCGTGAAGTCGAACGCCTCGCTGCCAATACCCCAGCCCATGAACGCCAGCTTGGAAGCCAGCACCACCAGGGCCGTTGCGGAGAACGCCAGGAGCCAGTGGCGCGCGCTATCGGCCGCGCCGCGCCAGCGCAGCCAGCCGTACAGGAAGACGGCGCACGGCAGCAGAAAGGCGGATTCTCCGAAGAAGGTGATCAGTTCCCAGCGGCTCATGATGCGTTGGCGTGGCGCGGATGGCCGGAAGCTCGGCCCAGCGGCAGCGTAACACCACCTGACCGCCGTCTCCAACCCGCCGTCTCCAACTCAGCGGCGGAGCGAAAGCCCAGCCCTCCCCCGCACTCCATACGGAAGAATGAGATGGACGACCCTGTGCGCCATCGGGGATGAGATGCCGCGCAAGTCTGGTGCATCTGGTTGATACAGAGTCGGCGCGCGATTCGATATGTTCATCTGTAATGGACGCTCGCGCACGTGGGCGTCCATTTCAAAGCCCGCATGGTCCCCCGGTCGGCGGGCTTCTTTTTTTGCCGCGCCGATCGGGTAGACGCCCGGACTCCAGGCTCACGTGATTTCGTTCGAGTTGTGATCAGTCACGCGCGTCAGCGCGACGATCATCGCGCGCGCGGTGTCGAGATGGAGGCTTGCCTCGCGTTCGCCGATCTCCACCGCGGCGAATATGGCGGCGTCCTCGGTGGCGAAGCTTCTCCCGTGCAGTTCGCCACGATACAGCAGTGGCCCGCCGAGAATGGCGAGCCGGATCTCATAACAACATGCCCACTTGCCCCGGCCCTCGCGAATGGCAAAGCCATGCACGACCAGGATATCCAGTCTGCTATCCATATGACCCCCTGCTCCCCGCGTGCGGCCGGCCTGCCATCACTCCGGCTTCTGACTGCGGGCACATCCAGCATAGTCATATCAACGCGCGATCGCCCTCATCCGATGGCAGTAGAGCCATCGGGATATACCTGCGGATAGGGGGGAGGCATTGGTGTGGACGCGGTCCCCGCAGCCGTTGCAGGCTGCTGGGACGACTGAGCAGACTGAGGTGACTGAGCTGACGATGGCGACCGCGCGCTCAGCATCGTCAACGCGGAACGCGGGAAGCACTGGCCGCCGGCCCAGACCAGCGCCGCGGCCGCACACACCAGATCGACCGGCGCGGGCACGGCCAGGCAGCCGGCGGCGCCAAGCCGCGCGGCGCGGGTCATCAGCGCGTCATCGAGCGCATCGGACAGGACAAGCCAGCGGCGCGGCGCCAGCCGCGCGTGCACGCGATCGAGCAGATCATGCGGATCGTCTGCCGTGCTGCAGTCGACCAGCACCAGGTCTACCGCGCCATGCGGCAGCGGTTCGGCTTCATCGGGATTGTCGATCGTGTGTACGGAGGCGCTTTCAACAGCGCCATCAGTCAACCATTCCGGGCAATGCCAGCGCACCGGTAGCGGTATGTCCTGCCCTTCCATTCGTCGCGCAAGAATGCGGCACATCATTTCGTTGCTCGCGATCAGGTAGGTCGTCATTGCAGGGAAAGGGGAAAGGGCATTTTCGTTGGTATTGCCGCCCAGCTTGTCTGGCAGGCGGGTGCCCCGGTATGCAGGGGGCGGCTCTTCTTTTCCTGTAGAACCGTAGCAACGACCGCCGGCCACCGCCTCATGCTTTTGGATGAGGGCGGGCCGGCGAAAGACCGAGACAGGCGGAGACAAACAGAGAAAAGCGAAGACAGACGGCGGACGGTCCGCGGCGGACTGCGCGGCGGATTTCCGTCAGGCTGCCTCGCATGCCTGCCGCGCCGACAGCGACGACATCGGGATATGCGTCGGCCTGGCCGGCGTGGGACCGGGCCAGTTCAGCGACGCCCCGCGCTGCAGCGCGACGTACACCGCTTCGCCCTTGTTGCGCACGTGCAGGCGCTGATACAGCGTGCAGGCATGGGTCTTGGCGGTGGCCACCGAGATATTGAGCAGCCGGCTGACGGTCTTGATCGGATATCCCCGTGCCAGCAGCGCAAGCACCTCGTACTGGCGCTCGGTGATATTGAGCAGGTGCGCCCCTGCCGTCGGTGTTTCCACCGGCGCGGCATGGGCCTCCGCGCCGGGCGCCTGGGCTGGCATGCCGCCGTGCAGCGGTACCACGATCGGTGCGGTGGCATGCCGCGCGGCATCCGCCGGCAACGCCGTCATGGACGATTCAGGCTGGCGCGCCGCGGGAACCTGCGACGGGAAACACTCGCCGCCCGCCAGCACCAGCCGGATCGCGGCTTCCAGCGCATCGGAGGAGCAGGTCTTGGCCAGTAGCCCTCGCACCTTTTCCGGCAGCCCCGCTTCAGGCATCGGCACCGGCGACTGCTCGGCCAGCACCAGCACACGCATTGGTTGCAATCGATCGCACAGGCCGGTCAGCATGCGCCAGCCCGCATCGGTATCGGCGGGCAGTCCGTAGACCAGCAGATCGGCATGGTGAACCCAGGGTTCGGGGTTGTGCAGCGAGGTGGGATCGAGGTCGACGAGATCACCGGGCACGTGCGCCTGGGCCAATAGGTGGCGCAGTCCGAGACGCAACAATGGATGTGGCTCGAACAGGAGGATTGTGGCCATGGCCGCTCACTTCTTCTTGGCGCGAAGCCGGATAACAGCGATTCGGCAACGCGCTGATTGGAGGCGCTCCGCTTATGGCACGGCTGCACTTCCATACGATCAGGTATAGCCTCCCGAGCCCCCTGCAGCTTCCCGTCCTGGCCTACTGCAGCAATACCGGCCCTCCCTCGGAGGATGCCCAACCGCCCCGTTTGCGTCTGCAACGCATTAGATACTTCTGAAGACTGATTCAAATTAAATCTAATTCTGATGTTCAGCATAGGAAGTGCGCTGGGTGAAAGCAAGGCGATGGTGCAGCGCAGCGGGTTATCCCGTATTACCCGGTATTACGACACTGAATGCCACGCAAAGCCCCGAACGATCGTTCGCACACAACGCGACATGCTCGATGGACCACTTATTGTGCAGCGCACTAAAGCCTGCCGCCGGCGTGCCGTAATTGCGTTCGCAGCCCCCTTGCCCATAACCGGGCCAACCTGAGAGAAGAGTCAATCACATGCTTTCCTCGCTCCGCGCGCGCATCGTGGCCCTATCCGTGGCCATCGTCATCGTCGCGCTTGCAGCCAATGCCCTCGTCAACCATCTGGTTGCACGAACCTATAACAACGAAGCGATCGACAACAACCTCGCAGCGGTGCAGACCGGCCACGTCGACGCCATTGCCGACTGGGTCGCCAGCCATACGCGGATGATCGTCTCCCTGCAGGATGCCGCCCTGCAGGAAGACCCGATTCCAGCCCTGAAGCTCGTGTCGGAAGCCGGCGGCTTCATCAAGACCTACGTCGGTTATCCGGACAAGAGCCATCGCTTCTCCGACGCCACCGGGCTGAAGCCCGACTACGACCCGACGGCGCGCCCCTGGTACAAGCAGGCCGTGGCCGCGGGCAAGCCGATCGTGACGCCGCCCTACAAGTCGGCCAGCACTGGCCAGCTCGTGGTCACGTTCGCCGTACCGATCGTGCGCGACGGTACGGTCAAGGGCGTGGTCGGCGGTGACGTGGCCATGGACAGCGTGGTCGCCAATGTCCGCTCGATTCATCCGACGCCTGCCAGCTTCGGCATCCTCGTCGCCCGCAATGGACAGATCGTCGCGCACCTGGACGACAAGCTCACGCTGAAGCCGATCTCCGAGCTGGTGCCCGCACTCGACGGCGACAGGCTCGGCGCGCTCGTCAGCGCCACCGCGCCGACCGAAGTGGCGATCAGCGGCTCGCCCAAGCTGCTGCGCGGGCGCGAGATCCCCGGCACCGACTGGGTGGCCGTGATCGCACTGGACAAGGCTGAAGCCACCGCCGGCATGCGCTCGGTGCTGATTGCATCGCTGATCGCGCTCGTCGTGGTGGCCTGCGCCGCCGCGGTGATCGTGGCTGGCGTGACGGCGGTCTCGTTCCGCCGCCTGTCCGGCATCCGCGATGCGATGGTGGCGGTCGGCTCCGGCGATGGCGACCTGACGCGCCGGCTCGCCGCCGACGGCAGCGACGAAGTCGCACAGATCGCTCGCGCGTTCAACGCGTTTGCCGACAAGCTTGTGGGCGTGATGCGCCAGATTCGCGATGCCAGCGAATCTGTGCATGTGGCCGCGAGCGAGATCGCCGAAGGCAATGCCGACCTCTCGCGCCGCACCGAATCGGCAGCGGCAAGCCTGGAGCAGACCGCAGCGTCGATGGAGGAAATCACCGCCACCGTGGGACAGTCGGAAGCCTCCGCGCGCCAGGCCGACGATACGGCCGCGCAGGCACAGCAGGTGGCCACCGATGGCGGCACGGCAATCTCGAGTGCGATCGACACGATGGGCGACATCGAGCGCGCCGCGGTGAAGGTCTCGGACATCACCGGCGTGATCGAAGGCATCGCGTTCCAGACCAATATCCTTGCGCTGAACGCGGCCGTGGAAGCGGCACGCGCCGGCGAGCAGGGCCGCGGCTTTGCCGTGGTGGCGGGAGAAGTACGCGCGCTGGCGCAACGCAGCTCGCAGGCCGCAAAGGAAATCAAGACGCTGATCGATTCGACGGTCGGCAGCGTGAACGCCGGCTCGGGACAGGTGCGCATGAGCGGCGACACCATGCGCGAGATTGTCGGCAACGTGGGACGCGTGACGCAGATCATCTCCGAGATCACACACGCCGCACGCGAACAGACGCGCGGCATCCAGGAAGTGAATCTGGCGGTGAGCCACCTGGATCAAATGGTCCAGCAGAACGCAGCCCTGGTGGAGCAATCCACCGCCGCCGCAGCGGCACTGCAGACGCAGGCCGCAACGCTGGCTCAGGTGGTGAGGACGTTCAGGCTCGACTGACAGATGCGCGACGCGAAGTGCGCCGTATTCGACGGCGCCTTCGCGGCAGGCTCGCCAACGTGACAAATGCGTGACAGCCGCCGTACTAGCGGCATGGCGGTGACTTGCTGGTGGCATATCTGGTGGCTTAAGTCACCGCTGAAATACCTTTCCCTTCCCAAACCATCTGCTAGCCTGAATCTCCAGAAACACAGTCTTTTGCAGCCTGAAGAAGGACGAACAATCATGGGCAGACTCATCGCGGCGCTTGTACTGATGCTTGCTGCGGTCAGTGCGTTTGCCGGGGACGTTACCGGCGCGGGTTCCACGTTTGTCTTTCCATTGATGTCCAAATGGGCGGCCACTTACTACGCCAGGACCGGGCAGCAGGTCGACTATCAGCCCATCGGGTCCGGCAACGGCATCCGGCAGATCAAGGCGGCCAACGTAACGTTCGGGGCCACGGACATGCCGCTCAAGCCCGAGGAGCTGGAACGTGCCGGGCTGGCGCAGTTTCCGATCGCGATCGGCGGCGTCGTGCCTGTGATCAACCTCCAGGGCATTGCCCCGGGCCAGATCCGCATGACAGGTGCGTTGCTGGCCAGAATCTATCTGGGCCAGATCGAAAACTGGAATGACCCGGCCATCGCGGCGGTCAATCCCGGCATCACGTTCCCTGACCAGAAGATCACGGTCGTCCATCGCAGCGACGGTTCCGGCACGACGTTCAACTGGACCAATTACCTCTCGACAGTCAGTCCGGATTGGAAGGATGCCGTTGGCGCCGGCACATCCGTGCATTGGCCCAGAGGCCCCGGAGCAAGCGGCAACGAAGGCGTGTCGCTCTACATCCGCAACGTGCGCGGTGCCATCGGCTATGTGGAATTGAGCTACGCGCTGCAACGCCGATTGCCATACGCGCTGGTCCAGAATCGCGACGGTGTCTACGTGCAGCCTTCACGCGAATCGTTCAGCGCGGCGGTCACGGCCGTGCAGTGGGACCCCCGGTTCGATTTCTATCAGGTCCAGACCAACGCGCCTGGCCCGAACGCCTGGCCGATCACGGGCACCGTGTTCGTCCTGATGCAACGCTCGGCGGCCCATCCGTCCAGCACCAAGGACGCGCTCGCGTTTTTCCGCTGGGCGCTGTCGGAGGGGCAGGCCGATGCGTCCACCGAACACTACGTGGCGCTGCCGCCAGAACTGGTGAAGCAGGTGGTTGGCTACTGGGCTGACACGTTCAAGTAGCGGTCAGGTCATTTCGCTTCCGTTTTCGCTTCCGTTTTTGCTTCTGTCTGCGCCTGCAGCGCGCTGCGTACGAAGGACCGGACATCGGCAAGGATCCTTCTGGCCGCAGCCGGGTCCTCCACGGCACGCGCAAGCATCATCCCGCCGACCATCGCCGCGAGCGCGCCGGTTGCCTCGCGTGACCGCTCCCTTTGCTGCGGCGCTGCACTGTGCTGCACGAGCCGCCGCACGAACGCATGGACGCTCTCGCTGCACGCGCCGCTAACCGGGTCGTCCGCACGGGCCAGTTCCGCACCGCACGCGGCCAGCACGCAGCCCTGCTCGGGATGCTCCAGGTGAACGGTACTCAGATAGGCCTCGGCAAGATCCACGATCCCCACCTGTTGCTGGCCCGTTGCGCGCGCGGCAGTCACTTCCAGGTACTCGAGCGTCTCGGCCGCGGCATACAGAAGGGCTTCCGATACGAGCGCTTCCTTTGACGCGAAGTGCGCATAGAAGCCTCCGTGCGTCAGGCCGACGCTGCGCATGATGGCTGCCACGCTTACGCCGTCCGGCCCGTGTTCGCGGATTGCGCGTGCGGCGGCAACAACGATCCGCTCCCGCGTAGCCTGCTTGTGATCGTCGCTCCAGGGCATGGCCTTCTCCTTATCGCCTCGTCTCTTCATCTCGTCATTGACTAAATATGATGAGCGACATATTTTGTCAATATTACGTTCATCATATTGTAGAACGGAGGTGTGTCATGCTCGACTTGATAGGTGCGATTGCGTTGGGTGCCGCTGCTGTTGTGCTGGCATCGGTGTATGTCTCGGCCGCGTGGCATGGCCGCAGACGGTTGGCCATGATGCTGGCCGGTGCATTGGCAGCGTGGTTCCTGGTGGTCGTGGCGTGTGGCGCGACGGGCGCGTTCGATGCCTTGCGCGGAACCGGACCTGCCGGGATGGGCATCGCGGTCGTCGTTCCGGTCGTGGTGCTCTCGTACTGGAGCATGCGGGGCGGGGCGTTGAGCGAGGCACTGAATGCCGTGCCACTGACCGTCCTGATCGGCGTACACGCCATGCGCCTGCTTGGCATGTTCTTCGTCCTGCTGTTCTGGAGTGGCCGGCTTCCCGCACCTTTTGCACCGTCGGCAGGCTGGGGTGATGTGCTGGTTGGAATAACGGCATTGCCGGTGGCCTACCTGGCCGCAACCGGGGCGCCAGGGTGGCGTCCCGCAGCGCTCGCGTGGAATGTGCTGGGCCTGGCCGATCTGGTGGATGCCATCGTGCTCGGCGTCGCTTCGTCACCCGGTTTTCCGCTTGGTTTCGGGAACGAGGGTACAGGCAGCAACCTGATGACTACGCTCCCCTGGATCCTGATCCCCTGCTTCATCGTGCCGCTGCTCGTGCATCTGCACCTGCTGATCTTCCGGCGGCTGTGGCATCGCGCGCCGCAGGCCAGCAGCCGTCCGGGCCAAGCACCAGCACCGCACGGAAGTCGTTGACGTTTGTCAGCGTCGGGCCGGTGATGACAGAATCGCCGAGCGCGCCAAAAAAACCATGGCCGTCGTTGTTGCCGAGTGCAGCGATCGGGTGGATGCTCCTGGCCCGCGCGCGGGCCAGCGTGTCCGGCGCGAGCAGCGCACCGGCGATTTCCTCGAGCCCGTCAACGCCATCCGTATCGCCCGCGATGGCATGAACGCCGGGCTCCCCCGCCAGGGCGATGCCAAGTGCAAGCAGAAACTCCACGTTGCGCCCGCCACGACCGTTGCCGCGCACCGTCACCGATGTCTCGCCGCTCGACAGCAGCACGCAGGGCGTGGTGAATGGCTGGCCCAGGCGGTTCGCCTGGCGGGCGATGCCGGCCATGACTGTGCCGACCTCGCGTGCCTCTCCTTCGATGGCATTGCCGAGGACATGGGCGGGAATGCCTGCGGCCTCGGCCACGCGTGCGGCGGCCTCGAGTGCCATCTGCGGCGTGGCGATCATCCGCACCTCGCTGCCCGACAGGCGCACATCGTCCGGGAACACCGACTCCGCACGGCCACTGAGGAGCAGGTCGCGCACAGCGTCTGGCACAGGAATACGGTAGCGGTCGATGATCTCCAGTGCATCGGCGCATGTGCTGGGATCGCCGACGGTGGGACCCGAGGCGATGTCGCACGGGTTGTCGCCCGGCACATCGGACATCACCAGCGTGACGACACGCGCGGGATGGCAGGCCGCGGCCAGCCGTCCGCCCTTGATGGCGGACAGATGGCGCCGCACGCAGTTCATCTCGCTGATGGTGGCACCGCTGGCCAGCAGCGCGCGATTGATCGCCTGCTTGTCTTCGAGCGTGAGGCCGGTAATCGGCAGCGGCAGCAAGGACGAGCCGCCGCCCGAGATCAGGCACAGCACGGTATCGTCCACGCCGAGGCCGCTCACGAGGTCGAGCATGCGCCGTGCGGCGTTGAAGCCTGCCGCGTTCGGCACTGGATGGGATGCCTCGGCGATCTCGATATGCTCGCACGGCACCGCGTAGCCGTCGCGCGTCACCACGAGGCCGCTCAACGGCCCGTCCCAGTGGGCTTCCACGGCGCGCGCCATTGCGGCGGAGGCCTTGCCGGCGCCGATCACCACCAGCCGCCTGGCCTTGATATCGGCGAGGTGCGGCGGCACGCAGTGCGCCGGTTGTGCTGCTTCGATGGCGGCGGCAAACATCCGCCGCAGGAAGTCTCGCGGGTCCATGGACAAAGACTCCGGTGCGTCAGGTCTGCGCCGCGGCAGTCGCCGGACGCGTCTGTGTCAGGCCGCCCGGCTTCACCAGCGTCCACAGCAGGACCATGCCGATCAGGTCGCCACAGCCAAGCGCGACGAAGAACGGTGCGTAGCCGATCACGCTGACCAGCGCGCCAATCGTCAACGTGAAAGCGAGATTGCCCAGACCGGAGACAAAGCTCGCCATGCCCGTGACGGTAGCCACCTGGCGGCGCGGGAACAGGTCCGCCGACAGCGAGATCACGCTGATCGACAGCGTCTGGTGCGCGAATCCGCCCAGACACAGCAGGAAGATCGCCACTGCCGGGCTATCCACAAACCCGACCCCGGCCATGCCAACCATCAGCAACGCCCCCAACGTGAACGTGATGCGCTTGCCATTGACGAATGGCGTGCCGAACCGCTTGTGCAGCCATGCCGAAACCGTGCCGCCCATCATGCAGCCAAGATCGGCGGCCACGAACGGCAGCCACGCGGTCAGCGCGATGGTCTTGAGATCGAAACCTCTCGCCTGGTACAGGTAGAGCGGCATCCAGTAGTTCAGCGTGCCCCACACGGGATCGGCGAAGAATCGGGGCAGCGCGATTCCCCAGAAGTTGCGCTGCTTGAGAATGCTGCGGATCGGCGTGCGCTCGCGCTTCTCGGGCTCGGGCTGCGCATCCTGCCCGTCCGCGATATAGGTGGCCTCTTCCTTAGACAATGCCTTGTGGCGGTCCGGATGCTGGTAGAACAGCAGCCACAACACGGCCCAGCCCAGGCTCATGCCGCCGGCGATGATGAACGCCGCTTCCCAGCTGAACCGGAAGATCGACCAGGCGATCAGCGGCGGCGCCACGATCGCGCCCAGTGAGGTGCCAAGGTTGAATACGCCTGCTGCAAAGCCGCGTTCGCGCGCCGGGAACCAGTAAGCGGTGGCGCGCATGCCGGCCGGGATGAATGCCGATTCAGCCAGCCCCAGCAGGCCGCGCAGCACCACCAGCCCGATCCATCCACTCACGAACCCGTGCGCCATGCAGATCAACGACCAGGCCACGCCGCAGATCAGAAAGCCGATGCGCAGCCCCACCCGGTCCATCAGGTAGCCGGTCAGGGGGGCGCCGATCGGGTACATGAGCAGGAATGCGCCCGTGATCCAGCCGTAGTGATGGGTGTCGATCTGCAATGCCTGCATGACGGTGGGCGCCGCCACGCTCAGCGAACTGCGTGCCAGGTAGTTCATGACCGTGCCTAGCGTCAGCAGGCCAATCATCCACCACCTGAGTCCCTTTACCTTGAAATGCATGACCTTCTTCCTACCTTGCAAACAGCGCCCGCGTTGTCGGCCGGGCCTGGAGGCGGGCTGCCATCGGGGCGAACCGCGCATCCAGATGCGCAGCAATCCAGTACAGGTCCGCCGCCTCATCCGGCTGCCAAAGACCCGAGTATCCCTTCACATGCGCAGCGGCACGTCTTGCGTCGAACTTGACGGTGCTGCGCACGAACTCTTCGTGCTCGCGCTCGCCGCGCGCGTACGGCCCGAGCCACTCCAGCGCGCTCGGCAGGCGCCCGGCAATCTCCGGTGCGCCATACCAGTCGTCACCATGCGCCCGGGCCATCGATGCCGCCATCAGCAGCGGCTCCAGGGTATAGACAACATAGTGCATGGCATCGCGCTGCGCGAAATCGTAGGTGCTGCCGTCGTCGCGCACGTTGCTCGCCACATGGGCCATGAACGCGGCCCTGGCGTCGTCGATCAACGCACGGCGGCCGCTCAGGTATGCGCCTGCCGTAGCCAGCTTCACGCGATGGCTATGCCAGTTGTTCAGCAGCGTCGTACCGTCGCCAACGCGGCGGCCGGGGTCGAGATAGGCCTGTGCCAGATCGGCGCCGAACGGCTGCACCAGCGCTGCGACCGGGCGGCGCAGCCGGTCCCGTACCAGATCGAGACCGAACAGGAAGCGGACCAGATCCGCCTCGTCGACGGGATTGGCGGATGAGCGGTAAGCCGGCAACCACGCTTCGATGTATGCGGCAGCCTTCTCGCCATAGGCATCGACGCGGCTCACACGGTACGCCAGCGCCTGCGTCAGCGTCTGCCGCCAGTCTTCCTGCGCCAGCAGACTCGCATCGCGGTCGCCCTCATGTGGCAGCAATCCCTGCGTGTGCACGACTGCCCGCACGTTCATGCCGCGAGCAAGTTGGGTATCGGCTTCGGCGATCAGATGGCGCGCAACATCGGCGGGCACGTGCGATGCCAACGATGCGGAGCGTCCCGCAGGCGTCAGGACGAACGTTGCCGCTGGATCGACCACCGCAGCCCGCCCCATGCCCGGCAGTAGCAGCGCCGGCGCCATGGCAAGCCCGCGCAGCAGTCGCCGGCGCTCGCTGAAGTACCGGCCGCCGCTCACAGGACCCCCGCGTGCTCGGGCTCAGGCAATCCGCACACGCCCGGGCGAAGCGCGAAGACGTGGCCGTCATGCTCGCTGGCATCAGCGGGCGGGCGGATCGACGTAACGAACAGTGTTCCCAGATCGTCGCCGCCGAACGCGCACATGGCCGGCTTCTTCGCAGGCACCGCGATGCTGCGATCGAGCCGTCCTTCCGGCGTGAAGCGCAGCAGCAGCCCGGCATCGTTTGCACAGATCCAGTAGCAGCCATCGGCATCGACTGCCGCGCCATCGGGGCGTCCCGCATGATGGTGCAGGTCGGCGAATACGCGGCGGTTCCGCGGCAAGCCCGCATCGATGTCGTAGTCGAACGCCCAGATCAGGCGTCGCGACGGATGCGAATCCGACAGGTACATCGTGCCGCCGTCCGGCGACCAGGCCAGGCCATTCTGGACGATCAGCTGGTCGATGACCGGCTCGGACAGCACGCCATCGGCATCGAAGCGAAAGAGCCCCCCGGCAGGGTTGGCCGCGGCCATGTCCTGCACCATGGTGCCCGCCCAGAACCTGCCCTGGCGATCACAGCGTCCATCGTTGAAGCGCATGTTCTCGGCCGGAAACGCCGGAGCGGCCAGCTTGCGCACCGGTACGGGCTGGTCACCCAACTTCGCCGCTGACAGATCCACCGCGAACAGGCCGCTCTCCATGCCCGCCAGCACCGTACCGTTGCGATCGAACGCGATACACGCCACCTTCTCAGGCAGCATCCACTCCGTGCGTGCACCGGTTTCAACTTGCAGGCGAACGATTTTCTGCGCCGGGATATCGACCCAGTACAGCGCACCCTCGGCCGCCCGCCACACCGGGCTCTCGCCGACCGAGGCCGGCGCCTGTCCCATTGCGCCCACGCGCTCCACTTGGCATTGCATCGGCATGATCAGGCGTCCGGCTCCATCGGCCCGGCCAGCACGAACGGGCCGCCCTGGAACCGTTGTGTTGGATCGTTGAACTCCTGGCTCGGCGCCGCGACCGGGAACAGATGCTCGTAGTCCATCGAGCTGTCCTGAGGCCTGAAGCCAAGAAAGGCCGCCTTCGTGTTATCGACCCATTTGACGCGGTTGTCCGACACACCGTAGACGATGGCGTGGCCGACGCGGTTGGTGAACAGCGCGCAACGCACCAGTTCGATGAAGTCGCGATAGCTCAGGTAGGTCACCAGCATGCGCGGGTTCTTCGGCGCTTCGAACGACGAGCCGATACGCATGCACACCGTTTCGAGCCCGAAGCGGTCGTAGTAGTAGCGCGACAGGGCCTCGCCAAAGCACTTGGTGACGCCGTACAGGCAGTCAGGCCGCAGCGGTGCATCGATATCGACCACTTCGGTGACCGGGTGGAAGCCCACCGCATGATTCGAGCTGGCGTACAGCACCCGCTTCACACCATGCTTCTGCGCTGCGGAGTAGAGGTTGTACAGACCCCTGATGTTGCTCTCCATCAGCGCATCGAACGGCGCTTCCACCGAGATGCCACCGAGATGGATCACGGCGTCGACGCCTTCGAGCATGCGGTACACCGCATCGCGATCGGCCAGATCCGCAACGATCCCTTCCTCATGCTCGGCCAATTGGCCGAGCGGCGCGATGTCGCTGACGCGGACGACTTCCGCCCATGCCGCCAGCGCCCCGCGCAACTGGCGACCAAGATTGCCGACAGCGCCGGTCAGCAACAGGCGGCGGAACGGCTTGCCCGCTTTTGCATCGTGGTTCATCGATCGTTCTGACATCATCACCTCAGCCTTGCTTTACTAGGCCGCGCGCATCCTTCAGCCGTGCTTCGGCCCCGGCGCGCAGCAAACCAATATCCGTCGCCACGGCGACGTAGTCGAAACCCTGCTCCACATAGCGGGCGGCAAGCACCGGATCGGTCATCAGGATGCCGATCGGCTTGCCGATTCGCTCCGCCCTGAGCCGCGCATCCTCGATGGCAGCCTGGATTTCCCTGTGACGGACATCACCGATGTGGCCCAGCGTCGCCGCGAGGTCAGACGGACCGATGAAGATCGCGTCGACACCCTCGACCTCTGCGATGCGCTCGAGGTTCGCCAGCCCCGTTGGCGTTTCGATCTGCACCAGCAGGCAGATATCCTCGTTCGCGCGCCAGGCATAGTCTTCATCCCGGCCGTAGCGATTCGCGCGCGTGGCCATGGATACGCCGCGCACACCGCGCGGCGGGTAGTGCACCGCGGCTGCCGCAATGCTGGCGTCGGCCGCGGTGTCCACCATCGGGATCAGCAGCGTCTGCGCGCCGATATCGAGCAGACGCTTGATCTGCACGGCATCGTTCGTGCTCGGCCGCACGATGGCGGACATTTCGGACTGCGCGACGGTGCGTAACTGCTCCAGCACCATCGGCACTTCGTTAGGGGCATGCTCCGTGTCAAGCAGTATCCAGTCGTAGCTGCTCTGCGTGAGGACTTCCACCACGTTGCTGGAGGCAAGCATGCTCCAGACCCCGATTTGCTGCTTGCGCGCCAGCAACTGCGCCTTGAACCGGTTGGCTTGCATGGAATGCCCCTTACCCGAAGTTAGAACGAATGGCGGATGCCGATGCCGCCGCCGATCGGCGATGCGCCCGGCGCACGGTTTGCCACGGCGGTCGTCACCGGATTCACGTCATAGTCGTACGTAGCGAACGAGCTGTTGTGAATGCGGCTGACGTATGCCTGCAGCATCGTGCGCGGCGACAGCCAGTAGTGGTACGCGAAGACCAGCTGCTGCGCGCCAGTGTGCGATGCCTGCGCCCCCGAGCACTGGCCGTTGATGGCCGCGCCCGAGCAATGCAGCGGACGCGCGAACGCGTAGTTCAGGATGAAGTCCTGAACCCCCACCTTCTGCATGATCGAGATGCTGTACGAATCGCGGTAGGTTTCGCCGTTGCCTGCTGCCTTGCCCGCGCCGAAGGTACCGGTCGAGCCAAGGCGGTCCCAGCCGAGCGCGAAGCTCGTCGAACCCGCCGAGATGAAGCTGGCCTCATAGCGCACTGCGACGCGATGCTCCCAGTCGTTCGAATACCCGGCAGCCGCCACGCCCATGCCGGCACTGGCCGCGCCGGAGAGCCCTGAGCCCGCGCCGAGCAGCGACTGGCCGCGACGCGACTCGTACGCGTAGGCCGCGTACAGCCGGTTCTGGGAGTACTGCGCGCCAAAGCCGTAGGCATACATACCCTGCAGGTTCGGGCCCACCGGGGTCGTCTTGTTGTCCAGGCTCGAATTGGTCGGCGCCTGGGCGCCCTCGCCCGGGGAGATCACCGCCTGCGCGGAGAAGCCGCCGTAGTTCGGCGTGGTGTACATCACGGAGTTGGCCAGGCGCGCGTTCAAGTTGGTCTGCGAGCCGTTCAACGTCGTCATGATGCCGATGTTGTTCGCAATCGACGTGCTGCCGGGAATGAAGTTGGTCTTCCCGCCCAGGCCACGCATCGGCGTCGTGATGTTACCCAGCTGGATCGTGCCGGCCACGTCACTGCTCAGGCCGATGAACTGGTCGCGCGCGCTCGGGCCCGAGCCGGTGTCGACGTTGAAACCGTACTCGATCTGAAAGATCGCCGACAGGCCGCGGCCCAGATCTTCCTTGCCGCGAAAGCCCCACAGCGAGCTGTTGCTGTCCTCTCTCACTACCCCCGGTACATTGCCGTTCGGCTTGTTGGCGCCGTTGGCACGCATGTAGTCGATCGTGCCGTCAATCACCCCATACAGCGTCACCGAACTTTGAGCGTTGGCATGCGCCGCGATGCACATCAGTGCAGCCGCACACAACACAGTCTTCTTGGCGTTCACTTCTCTTCCTCCGTCTTTCAAGTGTGGCACTTCTAGTTGTCCCGGCGCGTGCTCGATACGCCGTACTGCCGATGCCAGGTCCACGCGCCTTCAGTTGACGCGCAGCCCCGTATGTCGATCGAACAGGTGCAGATGCGCCGACGGAATCTGCAGAAGTACCTGCTCGCCATTGCGCGCGCCGTAGGTGGCACGGTCCCGTCCGGTTGTGGAAAGCGTGCCCACCGGGGTGTCGCATGCGAGCAGCGTCTCCGCGCCATAGAACTCGCCGGTCTTCACGCGTGCGCCCAGGCACACCACATCGCTGCACGAGTGGTCCGGGGCACCCACGCTGATATGTTTGGGGCGCACGCCGCATTCGAGCGTCTGTCCATCCTCGACCTGCTGATGGCCGGGCAACGCGAACTCGATGCCATCGGCGCAGCGGATCAGCTTCCGGCCGCCGGATACCCTGGCCACACCAGTAAAGAAGTTGATGGCAGGGGCGCCGATGAACTGGGCAACGAAGCGGTTCACCGGGCGGTCATAGAGCTCAATGGGCGTGCCCACCTGCTCCACCTGGCCATCGCGCAGCACGACAATGCGATCAGCGAGCGTCATGGCCTCGACCTGATCGTGGGTCACATACACGCAGGTCGTGCGCAGGCGTTCGTACATCTCGCGGATCTCGCCGCGCACGTGGTGGCGCAATGCGGCATCGAGATTCGACATCGGCTCGTCGAACAGGAACACGGAAGGCTGCCTGACGATGGCGCGGCCCATGGCGACGCGCTGCCGCTGGCCGCCTGAGAGTTGTCGCGGGTACCGGTCGAGCAGCGGCTCCAGTGCCAGCGACCGCGCGATCTCGTTCACGATGCGCTCGATCTCGGCCTTGGGGCGACGGGCCAGCTTGAGGCTGAAACCCATGTTCTCGCGCACGGTGAGCTGCGGATACAGCGCGTAGCTCTGGAACACCATCGCGATATCCCGATCCTTCGGATGGAGCCGGGTTACGTCGCGACCGCCAATGTGAACACTGCCGCCGGTCACTTCCTCGAGGCCGGCGATGATGCGCAGCAGCGTGGACTTGCCCGAACCACTCGGGCCGACGAGCACGCAGAACTCGCCGTCGGGAATGTCCACCGATACGTTCTTGATGATGTGCTGGTCGCCGAACTGCTTGTCGACGCCACGCAATGTCACGGAAGCCATATGTCTCACTCCTGATATCTGATTCTTGTTCGTGGTCAGCCCTTCACCGCGCCAGCGGTCAGCCCGCGCTGGAACTGCTTCTGAAGGCCGAGATACAGCAGCACGCTGGGAACCATGGCCAGGAGCGTGACGGCGATAAACACGTTGGGAGAGATGTGCTCGTCAGTCCGCAGCGTCGCGAGAATGACCGGCAGCGTATAGAGCGATTCGCGGTTCACGACGATCAGCGGCAGCAGGTACTGGTCCCAGATCATCAGGAAACCGAAGATGCCGGTGGTGCCGAGCGCGGGCCTGACGAGCGGCAGCACCACCTTCCAGAAGATCTGCCATTCGCTGGCACCGTCGATGCGCGCGGCTTCCTCGAGCTCCATCGGGATCGCCTTCATGAACTCAGTGAGCACGAAGATCGAGAAGGCCCAGCCGGCCACCGGCAGGATCATGCCCAGGTACGAGTTCAGCAGGCTGGCGTGAATCACCGGCAGCTTGCCGAGCACCAGGTACAGCGGGATCGCGATCACTTCCTCGGGCAGCATCATGGTGGACAGGAACAGCAGGCTCACCAGCCCAGCGCCCGCGAACTTCTTGCGGGCCAGCGCATAGGCAGCCAGCGCGCTGACCGACATCTGCAGGACCAGTCCACCGGCAACCACCACACAGGAGTTCAGCAGGTAGCGCCACGCTCCGGCGTTGTCCCATGCGAAGACCAGATGCTTGAGCGACGGATGCGAGGGCCACGCGACCATCCGCCCCGGTTGCACGGTTTCCGCGCTGAAGGCCGTGGCGAGCATCGCCCAGAACGGACCGGCGAATACCAGCACGATCGCCGCATACAGAATCCATCGCCCCGTTGCAGTCGCGACGCCGGCGATATTGAAGCGGGCCGCGCTCGCGGTGCCCGTCACGCCTTTCTGGCGCAGGCTCTGGTTAAGCTCCATGACGATTGCTCCGTTGACGCAGGGTCAGATAGGTCACCGTGGTCACGGCGGTAAAGAGGAACAGCAGGCAGGAGACCGCTGACGCATAGCCATAGTCGAACTGCACGAAGCCGGCCTTGTAGACATAGGTCATCACCACTTCGGTGGCGCCGCCCGGGCCACCGCCGGTGCTCGAGTACACCTCGGTGAACACGCGCACGCCGCGGATGAAGCCGAGCACACCGACGATCACCACCGTATGGCGCATGGCCGGAAGCGTCACGTACCAAAGGCGGTGGTGCCAGCGCGCACCGTCGACCGCGGCTGCGTCATACAACTCGCGGTTCACGCCCGTCAGGCCGGCTACGAAGATCATCATGTCGTAGGGCACGGTCTTCCAGATCTGCATCGCGATCAGCGAGGCGAGCGCCTGGTCCGGGTCCGAGAAGAACCCGGCATGTCCGGCCCCGAGGAAGCCGAGGATCGTATTGCCGATGCCATCCGGCGTTGGCGACAGCATGATCTGCCAGATCTGGGCCACGACGGCCGCGCTGGTCACCGCAGGCAGGAACATCGCCGTGCGGATAATGCGCAGATGACGCGCCGGGCCTTCGAGTGCCAGCGCCAGCGCGAAGGCAACCAGCGCGGACACGATCACGGACACCGACACGTAGACGGCGGTCTGCACCACGGCCGCGTGCAGATCGCTGTCGGCAAAGGCGCGCCGGAAGTTGTCCAGCCCCACCCACTCCCAGTCCGAACCGAAGTTCACCTGGTAGAAGCTCATTTCAAGTCCGCGCGCCATCGGCACGAACTTGAACAGGATGAACAGCACAAGCGCGGGCAGCAGGAACAGCCATGGAACGCATGCGCGTCGCATTGCAGGGCTGAAGTTCTGGCTTCTCATCGTGGTACCTCCAGTTCTGCCGGCGCGGTTCAGTTGGCCAGCACTCGCTGGCGTGCCAATTCCTGGTTGACCTTCTTGTTCAGGTCCTTGAGGCCGGCGTCAACGTCGCTGCTGCAGTTGGCGAGGATGCGGTTCAGGCCTTCGGCCGTAAGCAGGCGCATGCTCATCCAGTCCGGAATCGCAGGCGCGTAGTGCGCGTCCTTCTGATAGACGGTTTCAACCGTCACCCAGCGCGGATCCTTGTAGACCTGGCCCGGGTTGACCGTCTTGTTGACCGGCAGCCGCACCACAGGGAAGCCACCCGGGTTCATGCCAAGGCGCTGGCCCTCGCCCGATGCCAGGAAGGTGATGAAGGACAGCGCCGCCTGCTTGTTGGCGGTGCGCGTCACATAGGCCAGTTCGCCTTCGCCCAGCGAGTCGGCACGTCCGGCCGGACCGGGCGGCGCTGCGATGACTTCGATCTTCGCGCGGCCCGGTTCCTGGTCGGCCACGGCAATGTGATAGGGACCGGTGAAGAAGATGCCGGTCTGGCCCGAGCGGAAGCTTGCAATCGCGTCAGCCGTGGTCGCATTGATCGCGCCGGGCTGCATGACCTTGTCCGTGCACATCATCTGGCGGAAGTAGCCGACCGTCTTTGCCGCCGCCGGTTCGTCGAGCGCACCGTGGTACTTGCCACCGGCTGCCGGGCGAATGAAGTCGCCACCGGCCTGCCACAGGAAACTGCTCATGAACCACGTGGTGTAGCCACGCGTGGCGGAACCCGGGAAGGCAAATCCATAGACCTGCTTGCCAGGGCCGGCGGGCTGTTGCGTGGTGAAGGCCTTTGCCAGCGCGGCAATGTCTTCCCACGACTTCGGCACGGGCAGGCCAAGCTTCTCGCGCCAGTCCTTGCGGATCAGGAACACGAACGATTGCGCCGAGACCGGTACGCCGTAGTACTTGCCGTTGTAGCCGCGTGCGCCATCCCATGCGCGATCCTGGATTTCCGCGGCGCCGGGCAGGCTGGCGCGATCGATCTCCTGCGCGACACCGCTCTTCACCATCAGGCCGAGCGACGACGTGTCATTGATGATCACGTCGGGCAGGTCGTTGCCGGCAATCGCGCGCGACAGACGCTGCTCATAGTCGGTCATTGCATTGAAGTACTCGACCTTGATGCCCGTCTTCTTCGTGAAGGCGGCGGCGAGGTTGTCATAGGTCGCGCGCGCTTCGACGTTCGAACGCGTCCAGACGCGTAGCGTGGTTTCCGCATGCGCCGCCGGGGCGATGGCCATCACGCCGGCGCAGGCCGCTGCAGCCGTCAACGCAAGCCGCATGCGGCGTGCAGGTTGCTTCGTCTCGATGTTTTCCGTTCCCATTCTTGTCTCCTTTATTTCTTATCTGCGCGATGCCGGTTTGCCGGCCTTCGCGCTTGCTGCAACGCTTGTTGTTCCGCTGTCTCAGGCCGCCGGAACACGCAACTGGGCCAGCAGCCCGCCGTCGACGGGCAGCACATGGCCAGTAATGAACGATGCCGCGCTGGATGCCAGGAACAACACGGGCCAGGCAGCTTCATCGGGCTTCCCGTGGCGCGGCAGGGGCAGGCCATTGGCCGCGGCCGGGTTCACGTTCGGCGTGTGCGAATGCGGAATCTGTGCCGGTGCAATGGCGTTCACACGAATCCCGTACTTGCCGAAATCGACCGCCAGGCAGCGGGTCAGCGCATCGATACCGCCCTTGCTGATGTCATAGATCGCGTTGTTGCGGTGGGCGCGCTGCGCGCCGGGCGACGACACGTTCACCATCACGCCCTTGTGCTCGCGCGCAACCCAGCCCCGGATCACGTTCAGGCTCAGCGCATACATGGCACGCAGGTTGACCGACAGGATCTCGTCGAAGTCGGCCAGGCTCGTTTCATCGGTCGGCTTCTTCGTCAGCGTCATGCCGGCGTTGTTGACGAGTACGTCGATGCCACCGAGCCGCTCGGCGCACGCCAGGATTTCCGCGAGGTGTGCTTCATCCGTCAGATCACCCTGAATGACTTCACAGCGGTCCCCCAGCGTGTCGCGCAGGGAAGCCAGCGCATCCCGGTTGCGACCCGTGGCAATCACATGAGCGCCCGCGCGGTGGAACTGCTTCGCGATCGCGGCGCCGATGGCCCCGCTTGCGCCTGTCACTACTACCAACTTGCCGTGGAAATCGAACTGGGTCTGCATACGAGGAAAGGTGCAATGACTCGGATAAGAGAAAACGTTTTCCGGACTATAGGCACCGATTCAGTGCGAGTCAATCGTTTTCCTAAATTCATGCGCCAGTGAAAACCCTAGGGTTGTGGAAGGTACATTCATTGCGCGGCGGCATCGGCATCAATGCACGGCTTATGAAGCACTTTTACACGCAAATGTAGTTACAATATCCTGATTATTAAGTGGTTTTTTAAACAGAAGTGCTGCCGAGACGATGCTGAAGGATGGTTGAGCGATAAGGATTTGCGGCGCGGCAAAGTTTGCCTTAGGATAGGAAAACGTTATCCAATATTTTCTTGGCACCGACGCCTGTTCTGCCTAGCAGACGAAGAGACGCCTGCCAGGATGACCGGAGCCCCGGCCGTGTGCACCGCCTTCTCCAAGGCGACTGAGCGCGCCAACACAACGACATAGCCCTGAGAGGAACCCGAATGAAGATTGCTGCCGTTCGCGTCACGCCCATCGCCATCAGCGATCCGCCTTTGCTCAATGCAAGCGGCGTGCACGAGCCTTTTGCCCTGCGCTCGATCATCGAGGTGGAAACCGACAATGGCCTGATTGGCCTCGGTGAGACCTATGGCGACAAACCCGTGCTGGACGGGCTGTTGCGCGTCAAGGATCTGCTGGTGGGACTGAGTCCGTTCGACCTGAACGGGTTGTGGCAACGTGTGCTGTCGGTCGGGCCATCCTCCGTGGAAGGTGTGCATCTCGACGTGGCGCCCGGCTCGCACGCGAGCAAGTCCGAACACAAGGTCTTCGGCGCCTTTGAAGTCGCGTTCCTGGATCTGCAAGCGCGCTCGCTGGATCTGCCCGTGCACGCGCTGCTCGGCGGCGCCGTACGCCGCAAGGTGCCCTTCTCCGCCTACCTGTTCTTCAAGTTCGCCAGCGATATCGATCCGTCGTACAAGCCCGATAACTGGGGCCCGGCGCTGGATGCCGACGGCATCGTCGCGCAGGCACGCATGATGATCGACCGCTACGGCTTCGGCAGTATCAAGCTGAAGGCCGGCGCGCTCGACCCCGATCTTGAAGCGGACTGTCTGAAGGCGCTCAAGCGCGCGTTCCCGAACCATCCGCTGCGGATCGATCCGAATGCGAACTGGTCGCTCGACACGGCCATCCGCGTGGCCCGTCGTCTGCAGGGGGATCTTGAGTACTACGAGGACCCGACCCCGGGTCTGGAGGGCATGTCCGAACTGCACCGGGTGACCGGGCTGCCGCTGGCAACGAACATGGTTGTCACCAGCATGAAGGAGTTCCGCCGCAACGTGGATCTCAATGGCGTGCAGATCGTGCTGTCCGATCACCACTACTGGGGTGGCCTGCGCGCAACGCAGGTGCTTGCGACGATGTGCGATACGTTCGGCCTCGGCCTGTCGATGCATTCGAACTCGCACGTGGGCATCAGCCTGATGGCGATGTCGCATCTGGCTGCTGCCGTGCCGAACCTGACCTACGCCTGCGACACGCACTATCCCTGGCAGGACGATGAAGTGATTCGTGGCGGCAAGATTCCCATCGTGGACGGTTGCGTGACCGTCACCGATGCACCGGGCCTCGGCGTCGAACTCGATCGCGATGCATTGGCCGCGCTGCACGAACAGTATCTGCGTTGCGGCATCACCAATCGCGACGATGTCTCGCAGATGCGCAAGTTCCGGCCCGACTGGACGCGCGTCAAACCCCGCTACTGATCCACCCGGGACATACGAACATGGCAAAGATTGGCTTTATCGGACTCGGCATCATGGGCGCCCATATGGCGCGTAACCTGCTCAAGGGCGGCCACACGCTTGTTCTGAACGGCAAACGCAGCATTCCCGACGACCTTCGTGCCGGAGCCGCGGTAGTGGCCAGCCCGATGGCAGTCGCACAGGCCGCGGATATCGTGATCACGATGGTCCCGGACACCCCCGACGTCGAGGCCGTACTGTTCGCCGACGACGGCGTGGCCGCAGGCCTGACGCCGGGCAAGCTCGTGATCGACATGAGCTCGATTGCGCCGCTGGCCACGCAGGCGTTCGCGAAGCGTATCGAGGCGCTTGGCTGCGACTACCTCGATGCGCCGGTTTCCGGCGGCGAGGTAGGCGCTCGCGATGCAACGCTGACGATCATGGTTGGCGGTTCGGAGGCGGC
The DNA here is from genome assembly GCA_019236395.1 of Cupriavidus sp. GTDB lineage: Bacteria > Pseudomonadota > Gammaproteobacteria > Burkholderiales > Burkholderiaceae > Cupriavidus. Next base: position 18,090 of record JAFAJB010000068.1, on the reverse strand, counting down.
CTTCGAACATGCCCGGCCGCTGTTCGCGTTGATGGGCAAGAACATCACGCTCGTCGGTGAGAGCGGTGCCGGGCAAACCTGCAAGGTCGCCAATCAGATCATCGTGGCGTTGACGATCGAAGCCGTCGGCGAGGCATTGGTCTTCGCATCCAAGGCCGGAGCGGACCCCGCGCGCGTGCGCCAGGCGTTGATGGGCGGCTTTGCCTCGTCGCGCATCCTGGAAGTGCATGGCGAACGGATGATCAAGCGCACCTTCGAGCCGGGCTTCCGGATCGAACTGCATCAGAAGGATCTGAACCTGGCACTGGAAGGCGCCCGGCAACTCGGCATCGCGCTGCCCAACACCGCAGGCGCGCAGCAGTTGTTCAACGTCTGCGCTGCCAATGGCGGCCAGAAGTGGGATCACTCGGCAATGGTGCGTGCGCTCGAGCTCATGGCTGGCTGCAATGTCGCCTGAACGCGCAGTGCCGACGGCACCGGCACCGTTGACACTTTCTGCCGGTGCCGTCGCGGTTGAGCTGTACCCGGCGCTGGGGGGCCGGGTTGGCCGCCTGCGCCGCGTATCGGAGGATGGTGCCTTCGACTATCTGGTGCCGCTCGCCCCGGAAAGCTTCGACTCCGCGCAATGGCAGCGGGCTGGCTGCTTTCCGATGCTGCCGTTCACCAACAAATTCAAGGGCAACCAGCTTAAATGGGGCGATGAGCACGTGGAGATTGCCCCACCGGGTTCTCCTGGCTGGCTCCACGGATGGGGGCATCGGCTTGCGTGGTCGGTCGATGAATCAAGCGGCTCGCATTGCGTCATGTCGCTGCTTGTTGGCGAAAGCGAGGTGTGGCCATGGACCTGGCGGGCGGAACTGCACTTCGGTGTAGATCGCGGCGGGATCGACATGGCGTTGCAGGTCACCAACCTGTCGACGCGACCAATGCCGCTGGGTCTCGGTTTTCACCCCTACTTCCCGATTGGCCTGGGTGCCGAGGCCACCGTTTCCGCCAGCAGCATCTGGCACGGCAACCCGGCGTCGGAGGGCCTGCCCGTCCTGCAACGGCGGCTGGACGGCCCGCTAAGGTTTGCCTTGCGCCGCCACGCGTTGCCACGCGACACCTTCACATGGTTTTGCGAAACGGATCGCGCCACGGCACGAATCGACTATCCGGGGACGCGTCGGTACGTCGAGCTGTCGAGCCCGGAAGCCGGGTATGTGGTCGTACATCACCGGGCCGGCGAGTCGTTTGTGTGTGTCGAACCATGCACTCACCTGGCGGGCCATTTGACGCCCACGGCCCACGTGGCACAGCCGGGGCAACGGGTCGCGTTGTCGATGCGCCTGGAGCTTGGTTGATCGATTCAAGCATCCGCCCGCGTTAGAAAACGATTTCCAACTATAATTTCGCCACTCCAGACTTGCTGGATTCCCACTCATCGACGGCTGCCGGGTCCGGTGGCCGCATGCGGAAGCAAGCAACAGGGTCATAGATGAAGACAAACTCTCCTACCATTCGCGACGTTGCGGCGGCCGCAGGTGTCTCTGTCGCCACCGTCTCGAAATTCATGAATGGGACCCAGCGCTTCTCCGCGCCGGTCGAAGCCAAGCTGAAGGCCGCGATCGAACAACTTGGCTACCGCTCGAATCCGCTGGCACGGTCGATGATTACCGGCAAGACCCGCGCCATCGGGCTTGCCGTGCTCGATATCCGCAATCCGCACTTCACCAACATCGTCAAGGGCGCAAACCGGATCGCGCTGCAGCAGGACTACACGTTGCTGCTTGTTGATACGGAGGAAAACCAGGCACGCGAACGGCAGCTCATCGAGGCCCTGGCTCAGCGGGTGGACGGCCTGATCATCACCTCCCGGATGCAGGAGGAATCGTCGCAATGGATGCTGGAGCTGAACAAGCCGGTGGTGCTGTTCGGACGCTCGCGGCACCTTCCGTTTCCGAGCGTCGGGTCCGACAGTTACCTCGCGGCCTACATGGCCGCGCGCCATCTGCTCAACGAAGGTCACCGTCGCATTGCATACCTGGGCTTCGGCCAGTCACGCTGGAACGCGGAGCGGCTCCGCGGCGTCACTGCGTGCCTTGAGGAAGCTGGCCTGCAAATCGAAGTCCATGACGCACACGCGCCATCAGCCCAGGCCGGTGAACGCGCCTGTTCGGCGATCGTGCTCGGGCCCAGGCGTCCGGACGCAGTGGTCTGCTACAACGATCTGATCGCCCTTGGCTTCATGAAGGAGGCGCGCGCGCTGGGATGCCGCCTGCCGGAAGATGTCTCGGTTGTGGGCTTCGACAATGTGCCCTACGGCGAGTATGCATCGCCCGCACTCACCACGATGGATCTGCAGAGCGAGCGGATGGGCGAGTTGGCGATGCAGAAGCTCCTGAACATCCTCGACGGCAATGCCGATGACGGCTACGCGATGCTTGAGCCCCGCCTTATCGTGCGCGAATCGACGACGCGCCGCGAAGCCGGTGGCTCGACCAGCGCGCCGGACGCTGCCGGGGTCGCTCGCTAACCTTCGCCCCCGAACAACACCGGGCCGGCCCGGCTGGCCGGAGATCGTCAGTAGATCAGTTGTACAGGCCGAACAACGGATCGGGAACGACCTGCGTCACCCGCGCGATGTTGTTGCGATCGAACGCGACGTTCATCAGCGACGGCCACCAGCCATCTGCGCGGAAACGGTACGTCCATACGTTGCGATCGCTCAGCGGGTAGTAAGTCATCGCCTCCGGCTTGCCGAAGGTTTGCAGTACGTCCTGCTGCGTGGATCGTCCAAGCTGGATCTGAGCGAAGTCAGCGGAAGTCAGAACCTGGTGGAACGCACTCAGGTTGCCACCTGCATCGAAATCCGCTGCATACGTGTACTGGCCCATCGGCCCGGTCGGATATAGCCATCGGGTTCCGCCGCCCGCCAACGGATACTGCTCGGCAGGCTTGCCGAGCTTGGCCTCCACGGCAGACCCTGGCTGACCGATCGTGGCTTGTCCGGTCTGCAGCGGCGCGAAGGTCGAGCAGCCGCATAGCACCCCAAAGGCTGCGCAAGTCAGTGCAAGACGGGGGATCGAGAAGAGAGAGCTCATGGCGCGCCTCCTTATTGTTGCAAGCAGTATAGGGCGGAGATACGCGTTTCGAGGTTCAGGATGCAAGGTTTCTGGAGCCCGTGTATTGAGTTTCCTGTTTTACCTTCCGTTTCCTTTTTTGTTTTCCATTTTTTCCCGGTTTTCCTACCTGTTTCCCTTTCGCATCCCATTTGCCCAAAGACTGATAGATCGAAGGCGACTAGCGAGCGACCATCTGGAGTAGGCGTGCGCGCCAGGGCTGCAGCCGCGTTGACGTCGGTAAAAATTCGTCGCCATGAGCGCGTCTGGTTCGCATATTGTTGGGAAGCGTGTCGGACTAAAGTTCATGACGGCCTCCAAGGTGTGGGGCACCACGCAGGGACTTGGTTCGCAGATTGTGAACACGAATATTTGGAGATTTCTCCATGAGTGCATCGGTCTGCGCCACCGCACGCGTCCCGCGATCGATCGTGTTGCGATACCAGTAATAATGACATTCGACCATCCCGGTACGGCGGCGCCTGAACATCGACTCGCACAAGGCTCCAGTTCGCGAACTGCGAACCAACTCCTTCACGCGTTTGAAGACTGCGAGGTATGAACATTGGCCCATTGCGTTGAGCCGTTCTTTCGAATTAGGAAGGGGAAGGGACGACCCACTGAACAATTGGTACTGATTCAAATGTCGGCGTACCCGATGCTGCGTAGGTTTCCCGTTGAAAATCAACGCTGACTGGAACTGTTGCGCTCAGTCACGGGGGCTCCGGCCGTGGGTGGCATCCGGGGACGGACGCTTGCTGCGAGCGCCTTGGCGCGCCTCTCTCCCCTGTTTCACAACGCTGCGGTGGCCTGCAGTTGCGCCCCGGGCCGCAAGTCGCTCTGCCAGTGGCTATCGTTTGCCCGTCATGGGACCAAGCCATCCAGGCCTGCAGGAACACTGAATCGAAGCAACGCTTCGCTTTGCATCGACCAAAAAATAATTTACATTGCACTTTGTGATGCAAAACACGCCGGATCAGATTCGATCCAGAAGTTTTCTGTCGCAGGAATTAGAAAATTCATCCACAACAAATAGCATCTTGACAACTACCCATCAAGCAGCACTTCTCGGACGATAAAGACAAACTTAAGTCATTGATTATCAAAGACAAGTTACTTGTCACCCGCAACCCGTTGTGGTCAAACTCAATATTCAACACACTCACATTGAATTAACCACACAGATCCATCCACACCTGATTAATTCTAGACAAAATAATAAACCCCGACTTTAATCCATATAAATTCACCGCACGTGCCACTGCGCATAATGGAGTGCAGTTATGGAAGGATTTTCACCGGAGGTTGAGGTCGGTGCTGAGAAGCGCCCCGCAGATAGCCGCAAACGAGCGGTGACCAGGCGGCAGCTACACCGAGGGCATTTCGCATTCTTCCGTGCAATCGTCCAGGGACTGTGCGCACGTTCCGTGTGGGAGCGTTACCTTCAGGAAGAAGGCCGGATCGAAACGGACATCTACAAGTCAGCCACGGCCGCCGGTACAGGACGCACGAAGGACACTTGTATCGCCGGTGACCAACCTCACGCGTTTGCTCTGCATCCTACTGTACAGCGCACGACGGCGTGGCTACGGCAAGAAATCTGCGGTGCGGCTCGTCGGTCACAGCGACCCGGGATGATCCGGCTGATCAGGTCGGATTTCTCGGTGATTGCCCCTCGAAGTGACGGCTTGTTGCCGCTGGAAGAGTTTGTGGCACAACAGGGCCTTGATGGCTTCAGCGAGGCAGAACAACTTGCGGCCTACCGCGAACGGTATGGGGTCGCTGCCGATCTGGAGGCCAAACGGCAAACCCTGGTGAATCTGCAACTCAAGGCGATCGCCTGGCTGGAAGCCCGATACGTGCAACGGGTCAAGGCTTCGGATCCGTGCGGCGCATGGCTGTCAGACAGTTTGGCGTATCGGCTGGAAGTCGCCAACATAGTTACGATCTCGGATCTGATCGACCGGATCAACGGTCTGGGGCTGGGCTGGCATCGCTCCATTTCCGGCATCGGCGCCGGCAAAGCCAGGGCCATCATTGGATTTCTTCGCGCTCACGCGGATACGATCGGCAAGCCAATACTGGCCCTAGCCGAGGTTCCCAAACAACGCCAGTACGCACACGAGCGGGAACGCATGGTGGCCCCAGCTACGGCACTCGTGCCTCTTGAGAGGCTCGTTGTCCCGATGGAACTCGATGGGCACGACGGCAAATTTCGGCTCCCCAGGCGCCAATGCAAGATTCCTTCCGTCACCGACAAGGAAGCGATCGTGCTTTGGCTGGGCACGCGGAGTTCGATCTCCCCCGAACAGTTGCAACGCCGACACGCGTTCCACAATGACCTGTCGACGGTGCCTGACCCCACGCAGTGGGCGCTGTATCCCTCAAATACGCAACGCGCGTACCGGAAAGAGGCCGAACGGTTCCTTCTCTGGGCGATTCTCGTGAGACAGAAGGCCTTGTCATCTATGGCGCTGGACGACTGTGTGACATATCTGGCTTTTGTCGCGAGCCCGCCTGCGAGTTGGTGCGGCCCTGGCCAGCGGGAGCGCTGGACCCCGCTGTGGCGGCCGTTCCAGGGACCACTCACTCAGCACTCCCAGCGCACTACGATCACGGTGCTCTGTGCCCTCTACACATGGCTCAATGACAACGGGTACATGGCCGGCAACCCTTGGAAGGGCTTGCTGCGCCGCACTCCCAAATCCCCGGAGCCTCCCGCTTCGCGAATGACGGAAGCAGAATGGACACACATTGCCGATTGCCTCGCGACCTTGCCCGACACCCTCGTCAACCGCCGGTTGCAACTGCTTCTGCCCCTGTTGTATGAAACGGGTATCCCGCTATCCCAAGCACTTGCCTTGCGCGTCGGAGACGTCCGCTGTGTGCAGCGCGCACCAGGTAATGCGCCACAGTGGATACTCGCCGTCCACGGCAAGCATGGAGTCCCGCGATTCTCCGAAATTTCCGAGAAGATTGCAGGGACCCTGCAGACGGCGCTTCAAGCGAGAGGCCTGCCTGACGATCCCGCTCTTTGCCGTGACGAATTGCTGTTTGTTGGGGCCGCCCCACGCGACTTTGCACCGTGGGCGAAAGTGGTCCATCGCACCGACAACCAGCCCTTGAGCCCCATCACGCTGAATCGACAGATCAAACAGTTTCTATGCCGCTGCGCAAACCGGCTTGATTCCGAAAGCCCGGAGGCAAACCGATTGAACCGTATGCCATCGCGCGGGATTCGCAAGGGTGAAGATCCGCCAACTGGGTTGGAGTTGTACTGGCGTATTGGGGGCTCAGGTTCTGGCGTCGATCACGACTCAGCGTAACGACGACGTCACCCGTCGTAGAAGCCTGAGCGGTGCTTGAGCCGCGTGTTCATGTAGCGCGCCTCCTCATGACGGGGGTGTAGTGAGTCCTCCGGGAGATACCAGGCCAACGGAAATTGCGCCCCACTGGGAGGGATGGCGTAATCCAGCGCGCGCATCAACCTGGCGTGGTATCGCAACACCGCGCGCTGAAGCTGGGCGGCCTCCCCAACGGTCTCCCCGATGACCTCGAGGTCGCTCGCCGCGCACTGCAGTACGGTGCTGCGACCGGTCAGCGCAAACGCACGGCGGGCATAGCGCGCCGGCAATTCCGCCAGCATGGTGCCCGAGATGCGAGACGGCACCCCGCAGTTTCCTCGCCGAACCGCCCAGATCGCACCGGGCAATAGCACGCATCGCCAGCGTCTAGCTGCCTCGGGTGCTCGCATCAGTGAGAGGGGGCGACGGTCCCGGTCCACAAAGAGCGCAGGCTCCCCTGTCGCCTGTGGCTCTAGGCGCCATGCGAACTGGGTGGGCCGTGGTGCAATGCCAGTCGCGCGACGCAGCGCCTCCTCCAATGCCACCAGCGCGACTTCGCAAGCAAGATGCTGCACCAGCCAGGCGACTAACGTGGGGCCAAAGGTGGGCTGCGGCAAGGTCACCGCCCGGCGCAGCCAATACCAGCCCGCGCGCTCGCGTGAAACGGCCTCCCCCGGAATATCGGAGGCTAGTCGCCCTAGGATGCGATCCATCAGGTCGGTGTCCCAACTTGATCTGGCAACATGTTGCTGCCAAGCGAACTCCCGCGCGTTCACCGTCTCGAAGCGGTTCGCAGCAAGCGGATGATTGACGCGTGGCAGATGGTCAAACGCGTGGCCATGTCGTCCCCACACATGCCGCCGCAGCGACTTCACACATGACAGCATCCATCGCCCGGCAGCTTCTCGCGCCATTGCCGCCACCGGATTCTCCATGTGCCCAGACTCGGCTATCCAGTCTCCCGGCGCCCCAATGCACCGCCAGGCTCGACTGGCAGCTCGGGCATCCAGCGCCCTCGGGACAAGTATGCTGGCAACCGGCGCCTCCGACTGCGTGACGCTGCGCATCAGAAACTCGGAGAGCTCCTCCGGCATGGTCAGTATCCACCGCCGTCTGATGTTCGCCCATACGGGCATCTGCAGCTCACGGCGGGAGGCGCCCGCTGGCAAGGCCCGCGCAATCGCCTCACGATGCTGGTGCAGCCACGTCACGTATGCATCCAGGCGTTCTATTCCATCAATGGGGTCCGTGCCCCTAGCTGCCTGCGTGACCGACATGAAGCGCCAGCCACAAGCACAGTGACCAGGATGATGGGCTGCCCAGATCGACAGGCGACCGGAAATCGTTCCACCGCACGCCGGGCAGCGCTCGATGATGGGCGATCCGTGAATCGGGCAACACGGCAGAAATGGCCCTGCCAGCCATACGCTGTGAAATCCCGCAGCCATGCACGGATAACAGACACAGGCGGTCCGCATACATGGAATCCTCGGCAACGTCCAGAACGGCGGATGCAGCGGCCTATCGCTCGCGCCGCTGGCGATGAACAGCCGACGCCAATCGAGCCGGGGCCGCCCCGGCCAACGGCCTTCCCGCAAGAGCGAGACGTCGATCAGGGACCTTGTGCCCTGGTTTGAGGCGAAATACCGTGCGATATCGAGATGCCCCGGATAGTTGAGCACCATGAAGCGATGCATCATCCACCAGAGTGACTCACGCCGGCATGACGGGTTGCGCGACTGCGTCCAGTTCATGGCGTTGTAGTTTCAGATGGACTTCCATGTGCTCACGAAACCCGCTGGCTTTCAGTAGCGCCGTCAGATGAGCGACGGATGTCCGCACAGCCAGTTCGAGATTGCACAGATTTCGCAGGATGTGATGGGCCAGGATGACGATGAAGACCATCGGGATCTCGACAGTCTCCTGGCCACGCATGGCGGGCATGCACGACATGAAGACCGTCCAGAGCGTCTGCGCGTACTGCGCCATGCGAAAGCCTTCCGAGTACGCCAGCGGCAGGAAGTACTCCGTGTAGGTCAGCCCGTCAGGCGCCGGCCAGCGCGTAATGTCATAGCCAGAGAGGATGTGGCGGAGCTCCTCGACGTTGAGCACACCCCGAAACTCGAACTGTCGCACCATGAAGCGGGCCGTCAGCGCGCACTCGGCCGCTGTATATAGGGTCCGGCGGGCGCCCTTGAGCTCGGACGAGCCGACTGCAATGAAAGTCAGACGCAACTGTTCGTACATGAGCAGTTGGTTCTCCAAATCCTTCAGCAGTTGCCAATACTTCAGATTGAAATTGTTCGCCTCGTCGATCAAGAAGACCATATATCGGCTGTCGTGACTGACGATGCGCTTCACGATCCCGGCCTGAAGCCGCGGCAGGAGTTGACCGACGGTACCGGACTGCCATGGACCGAGCTTGCCGGCCTGCAGCAGATGCTGGTAGAAGCCCCTTGACGTAAGTCCCTGCGGCGGTGCAGTCATGACGATGATGGGCAGTGTCCGCCCCTCCGTCTCCCGCAGGAACCGGCCCGCCCAATGAATGATCGCGGTGGTTTTCCCGGTTTGGGGGTAGCCTGTCACGATCCCGCCGGGCAGACGTTCGGCTGCCCACTGTTGGATCGTCTTGCCGAATTCCGCAATCGAAGGCGTTTGCAACGCGTAGTCACGGGATATCAGCGGATGCACGGGATCAGTTGCTTCCATCGCGTCCTCCTTGCACTGCCGGCAATAGGGGTGGCAGATCGCGCTTGACCTCCCGGGGCGCGCCTTGATCGCCCTGGCCACACGCTACATGGCCCGTCGGCCCCGCCCCCAGGATGATGCTGCGCTGCAGCCTCAGGTAGCCGTCAAGTACGGGACCACCCAGCGCGACGTTCTGCTCGATCAGCTTGGCGTAAGCACGGAGGGGATTCGGCGCATCGAGTTCGTGGCGTAGCCTGCCATTTCGAGCCTTGCAGATCAGGCTGCGCAAGCGCAGGGAATGCGGAATCTCATCCCAGGGCGGATTTGCGTGGACGCTGCCCAGGAATTCGCCCCGCATGCTGAAGAGTTGCCCAAACCGGGCGTCTTGCACGTTGACCCGCAACTGGACGGTCTGACCGATGAGCGCGTAGGCAAACGCCAGAGGTCCGCCGGTGTAGTGGCCGTAGATGTAATCGACATAGGGAGGCCGGCCTTCTTCGATGTTGCCGCGCACCTGCCGGGTGACCACAACGAACTGCAGCGTATCGATATCCTGTTGTTCCAGCGTGCGACATTGCGGGTGAATCTGCGCAGCCATCTGCGCGAGGAAGTCCAGCGGACTGATGTCCCCGAGTCCACCATGCGGCGCGCCGTTGTATTCGGATATGACGTGATCGAGCAGGGCTGGCAGATGCTGGACGTCCAGTGCGTGGCGGCCGGTCCGTACGTCAATCTCACGGGCACGTTTCGGGTCGCGCGGGTGGCTGCCCGTGGTCGCCCTGAGCTTGTGGAAGCCACGCTCCTCAATCAACCGGAAAAACCCCTCGATGTAGGGACGATCGTTCGGGTTGGAACGGCCGCTGACTTGACGCTCCTGATCGACGTTCATGACCCGGGCATCCATCAACTGGCGTAGCCGGTCGCTGACATCGCTGGAAATATTCATCAGCGCCTTGTCAACCGACAGTTCGCGAAACCCCAGGTGCAGGTAATTCGGATGCACGCTCGGAAATCCCGCGTGCACGCTGTACGGAAGATGGGGATCAAACCAGTTGCAGGGCTGCCATGGACTCAACGCCATGTGTAGCGCATCGAGCAGATCCTGTTTGCAGGGCTCGCGCCCCAAGGACAGGCAGTAGCCCAGGACGGCCCGCGAGCGCACCTCGATCAGGACAATGATCCACATGCGTCGCAGCCGGCGCGGCACGTACTGACCGTTCGGGTGGCGAACCAGCACCGTGCAGTTCACGTCGAGCTTATGCGCATCGGCTTCCGCACGCTCGAAGACCGCAACCACAGGTTTGCCCCGACCGGATCCGGTATGCATGCGGACGGCCGCGTCGTGGCCGTAGACGTTTTTTACAGTTTTTTCGGGATGTGCGGCGATGTAATCCTTTGTGAACTTCCGAACCGACTGGCGCGCCAATGTGTCCGTATTGAAGGGATAGTCATCCCAGGTCAGGCCGACCTCGCGGCACGCCTCATGAAACGTCGCGACCACCTCTCCGGCGAGATCCTCCGCACTGCCTGGCCGGAGCACACCTTCGGTACTGGTCAGCACCGTCTCCATGGCCGTACGGATGCACGGGTGACGGGCAAGCAACTGCTGGAAGGCGCCCGCAAAGCCTTGCGCTAACGGCCCGTCCGGTGGCGGCAATTTGCGTTGGGCCGTGCGCTTTTGATAGGGGATGAGCGCCGCATCGCCCAGAATCGAACCGTCCGCTTGCGGTGTGGTGGCGAGCTGAGCGAGCTTGAGCACCTGCGACCGGTCAATGCCGGTTTCCTGGGCAATCTGCGCAACGGAGGCCCCTCTCAGGTACAGAAAGACCGCCTGACGCCGCCGCTCGAAGGCGTTGCGCACCCGTGCAGGCACCACCGCGGGATCCACCGTTGGCCAGTTGGCCAGCTTGTCGGCGTGCACGGCCGATAGGCGTCGGATTCTGGGCATCATCCTCTCCCTTGCGCCCGGACTTCGCGTCCGGGCCGCATTAGGTACGGCGCGGTGGCATTTACCGGGGATCTCCCGGTAAAACGGAAGCAGACGACCCCGACATGCCAGATGCCGTAACAAATGTGACGAATCAGGAATTGACCGCGGCGTGGGACGTGACGATACTGAAAGCGCGAGTTGCAGTACTGCCCGTCCATCGGGCCGAGGGGCAAGCCTTCTGGCTTGCCTCTTCGTTTTTCTACATGGCAACCTCCTCATCGATGCGGGCGCTCCGTCTGCGAGACGTCTCGCCCGGTGCGTCCCTGGCTGCTTCGGGTGCACTTTCGGCAAAGAGTCTCAGGGTCTGCCGTAGCAGTTCAATGCATGCGGGCGAGGCGAATGGCAGTCCGCGCGAGAGTTCCGCCACAAGATAAAAGACCTCCTCGGACGCACCCTCCGGAACCTTCAGGACGCTCTGTGAATGATCGAACGCCTCCCAAAAGCCAGCGGCCTGTTCAGGCACCAGTTCCAGAGCGCGGGCCAGACGCTGGGCGAACGCGAGGGAAGGTCGAGCTCTTCCGGCTTCGATCTCTGAAATCTTCTGCTGGCTGCAGTAGACACGTGCAGCAATCTCGGCCTGCCTGAGACCACGATCCCGGCGCAGCGCACGGACGGTCCGCCCGAAGGGGTGCATAAATCACCTCAACATGCGAGGGAGATGTCCGTATGGTAGAAATTGGAGAGAGATTGCGCAAATCAAAGATCTCCAGCAACGCGCGGCCCAGTTTGTAGCATTTCGCGGAATATATATCTTTCGTCGTATGTTCATACTTCGAAAGATGATGACATCGTGAGGACTGGGGGCTTCCGAACCGACTGGCGCGCCAATGTGTCCGTATTGAAGGGATAGTCATCCCAGGTCAGGCCGACCTCGCGGCACGCCTCATGAAACGTCGCGGCTCGCGAAGACTTGGCCAAACTCCAGCGCGGATGTGACCACTTGGAGAGACTGCTCAGAGCTGTCGGAAACGACAATGTGGTTCCGCTAAATCTACGGAAAAATTGAATTGTGGTGTAACTCGGGTTATCTAACGGACGGACCAGACTGGGGACTTTCTCGTGGGAATTGCCAGGGCAGTAAGATGCAAGTCGTCAGCGCAGTCCGTCATGACCGAAGTGCTTATCGGTCTTTCTTTTCTCGTGAAAGCGGTTGCGGATGGTTCTGGACCGGGTCGAGACCACTTCCTCCGCCATCAGGTATAGGGTCTTCCTCTACTTTTCGCATCGTCGGCTCTACAGGTCCCTGATTGTCATCAAGTCCAGTGCCTGCTGCTGCCGGCGGTTGGCCGTCTTTCAGAGTACCTTCGGTATTACGTTTTGCTGTCATGATGAATTCCTGTAATAGGGGAAGACAGATGCAGAGCGGCCGCAGCACCGCGTACTAAAGAGGCTACCGTTCCGCTTGCCGTTCCACCGACGGCGCAATGGGAATAACTCTTAGGCCTCTGTAGCCAATGACGATAGGGGATTCGAATTGCCGATTCATCACGACTCCCGACCCATTTCCATGGATAAAGCTCACCTGTACGCCGGGGTATTGCAGGGCTTCGCTGCTCCCACTGAGCGACTTGTATAGTGCGTTCAGTTGTGCCACATACGCGGTCGCCTGGTCGATGGTTGGCGATGCCCCGTTCGCGGGCGCAGGTACGAGTGCTGCAGGCGCATCCACTGCGCTGGCACCGCTTGCTGGTGCCGGGCTAAGATACTTAGTCAACGCGCTGAGAATAGCGGCTTGGCTTGAGCCTTGTGGGTACGAAAGCCCGGCAGCGGCATCCCCGGAGGCATTCTGACTAAATGTTACGCTCACGTTGATAGCTCTCGTCGCGTAGACCTCATTGACAAGCACCATCGCAGGAGTGCCGTATGTACAAAATTTCGCTTTTACCGTATTGAAGATTGTGAAAGCGTCCTGGAGGTTTTGTGAATTCGCCTGAGTCAAATATGCCCTATAGATGATGCTTGCCGGCAAGCCATAGGATTCGGCTTCTGGAACCGTAATCTCAATGTTCTGGGCTTTCGAATAGCTCATACCTGCCTTCGCAAGAATGCTCGGGAAGGGGATGAGGGTCTGGGCTTGGGCACTTGTGGCGGATACGGCGAAGAACTCGGGTAGGGAGACCGGCATCAGCGCCTTCGGCGGGGCGGCCTGAAAGACGTCAGGGGCTGCCGTCGTGCCATTTGCCGCAGGCGTGGATGCGGGCTTCTTTACTACCTTTGCTTCCTTCTTTGCCCTTGTCGCTGAGGCAGGGTCTGCGATAGAGGCGGACGCCGGTGGCGTAGCGGTCTGGCTTGGAGCAGTCGAAATTGGGATGGCCGGCATATGGACTCGCTTCATGTACTGGGTGTCCAGCATGCCAGGGATGGTCGTCCGGCCTGAAGTGGCCGTAACGATGCCATCCAAAGACGCGAGCCACATGACATGGTGGTCGAGATTGACTGAAGAAGACACCGACGATGTCGAGGTGCCAGATGAAGCCGCCGGCGCGGAATCATCGCAAGATAGATATAGGTCGCCTACTTGGAGGTCTGCTCGCGGCGGGAACACGGGAACGATAGCAAACTGCGACATCTGCGCAGACCACTGGTCGGACACATATCCAGATGTCAATGGGGAGGGTGGATTGGTGTTACATGCCGCAAGCAGCCCGGCTGACGATATACCCATCATGCAACGCATCCTCGTCGTTGTGCTCATGAGGCCCTCTCGTTTTTCTTATCGCAGCCGAATTGGTAACACCATCACGGAAAGACATGTGTGGGCTTCCGCACGGTTCTAATCCGAACCGTCCTGTGGCGGGGGCCTTTCCGGCACATGATAAAAAGTCCAGTCAACGCACATCGAATTTTGTGTGCCGCGTGAGTTGCATATGCGCAGCGCGGACGATTCCAAGTGACTTTTGTATGTTTTTCGGCGTAACAGCTGCGAGGACGCGACTCGTTCGAAAGCCGCCGTGGCTAGAGCGAAGTCGCGACTATGCCGATGCTGACCGACGGGGCTCGGGCTTAGTGAATGCCAAGGGAGAGGCCTCAGTCCCGTGCCTTGCCCGCATTCTTGAAAAGCCGAGCCTAGTCTGAGGCGGTGTTGGAAAAGGGTATCGACAACCCTTCGATGTCCCATATGAGACAACTAGAGTCAAAATAGGCAACGCAACTAATTCCATCGGACATCGTGCAAAGGAAGTCTCAGCCAGGAAAGGCAATGGTTGGATCGTCCTGGCTTGGCCCCACCATGAACGCTGGCTTAGGGTTAATTCTGCTATTCACACAGATGTGACCGACTGCTTCTGGCCGATCTCGGAATTCCATCGGTCGCCGACCGCCGCTGCGGCGTCGAACTACCGCTCCCGTTGCTGTCATTCGCCTAATCGGTAGTTCAACGGCAGCTATCAGCTTGGAGCAGGTGCCCAACGTGACTGTTCAGGGACAGCAGATCTGCCATAGCAGGTGCTGAGTACAGCAGCCTTGAATGTGTAGTCGTCTGGCCCGTAAACCACTTCTTGTGCCGGACGGAGAACGTGTCGCAGCCCAGTTCTGATTGCGGCCTGCGACAGCAGGAAATCGCCATCCGCTTCGCCAACGCCCCCGCCATTGTCCTAGCATGAAAGCATGTTCGATATTATTGAGGTAAGCGCCAGATGAAAACTGCTGCGTGGATCAGTAACTTGTTCGCGGAATTGTCGCGAAAAGCTGCCCCAGTGTTGCGTTTCCTTAAGATATGTTTCCTGATTGGAACCCAGACGAGAACGACTGCAGATAGACTCGCGCGGGGCGATCGGCGATTCGGTCTCGGGCCAAAGACCGTTGCTACGATTGGCCTAACTATCTGCTTCGCGGCATCCATACTAAATCCCTCTTCGTCGCAAAAAGCTGGGTGGATCGACGGGTTTATCGAAATGTCAACAGGTGATCAAGTCCATTTTCTCGATCTCTTTGGGCTTTCTGCGGACGATGCAATTCGAGATGCGCGCATCGAAATATTGTGGAGGGGAATCTCGCGCTCCTCTAGTCAAATCGCGTCATTGGCCGGGTCGACATCAAACTCGGATATAACAATTTTCATCGCCAAATTCGATCCAGCGCTCGCAAAGACGTTTTCTAAATCCATTGAATTAGAAGGCGTAAAAATTCACATTTTCTCAAGCGTCCTACAGGCGGTGTTGCTTCCGGCAATGGCTCTCAGTGCGGTTATCTATCATGCCGTTTCCAAACCAAGTGCAGTGCCGAGAAGGACAACAGTCAACCTGACGCTTTATTTTAGTGGATACTACTATTTAGTGTGGGCGCTATTCATAACATTGCGATATCCAATTTACTTTCAGAAAGGAATATTGGTGGTCCCGATGCTCATTATGGAATTTGCAATCATCATCCTTCTGATAATACAATACTGTATATTCTTAAACTGGGTGCACCGTAATAGTTTAGGTAGAGTTGTCGCTGCCGTAAGTACATCATCCTTGATTTTTATGGTGATTTATGCGTGTTATGTTTGGATGTTCGTGACGCTAGTCGAGATTCCATTTGTTGAGAGATTGATTGGAAAATTGTCATGAGGGAGTGTCAGCGACTTAGGCATGGATAAGCCGCGAAAACCCGGGACCATCGATGACTGGCAGGTGACCGAGGAAGTCATCGTAGGACTACGACGTGCAGGAGTTCTCAGGTGTACTTAATATGAAGGTGACTAGTAACAAGGTCGCTGAATTAAGCACGCCGGCGGACGAATGTCGATCGACGACTGCAGAGCCGACGTTCAAACGTCCGAGTAGGAGGGTGCACCAGCGGCCGGAAGTGGCCGAACGCGGAAATTCATCGGCCGTTGACCGCCCGCTGCGGCGTCGAACTACTGCTTCCGACCGAGGGTGTGTGAAAACGTCTCGATCACCTAGACTGGATCAACGCATTCAGATTGGGGGACCGGATGAAGCGATTCATAGAGGGAGAAGACCGCAAGCAAGCTACGCTGCTTCCAGAATGCCTCGATGATTTCATCGCCGAGGATAACCCTGCCAGGATCATCGACGCGTTTGTTGAAGAGTTGGATCTCGAGTCGCTCGGGTTCGAAGGTGCCAATCCTTCGACTACAGGTCGCCCCTCATATCATCCTGCCGTCCTGTTGAAGATATACATCGGACGGCAGCAAGTTCAAGGCAGTCAATACTCGGGACCGCAATTTCACGACTGGCAAGGTCGACAAGCGCCAGCAGCAAATCGAGGAAAGCATCCAGCGGTATCTGAGCGCGCTGGAGACTGCGGATCGCACGCAGCCGGCGGAGATGGAACTCAAGACAACTCGACTGCGCGAGAAGATTGCGCAACTACGTCAGCAGATGCATAGCCTTGACCAGATAAAGGAAGAACTCAAGACGCTGCCAGATGGTCAGATCTCGATGACCGATCCTGATGCGCGCTCGATGGCGACAAGTGGCAAGGGCTCTGGAATGGTCGGCTACATCGTACAGATGGCCGTTGATGCCAAGCACCATCTGATCGTCGCTCATGAGGTCACCAATATTGGCAATGATCGGGCGCAGCTCAGTTCGATGGCTCGGTCCGCTCGCGATGCGATGGGTAAGACCAGGCTTAAAGCCATCGCTGATCGTGGCTACTTCAGTGCGCAGGAGATCAAGGCGTGCGCGGATACAGGCATTGCTGCCATCTTGCCCAAGCCAACAACGTCCAGCGCGAAGGCGGGAGGTCGATTTGATAGGGCGGACTTCATCTACATTGCCCGGGACGATGAATATCAATGCCCCGCTGGTGAACGTGCGATATACCGCTTCACCAGAGAAGAACATGGGCTGCAGCTACGCCGCTATTGGAGTAGTGCCTGCCCTCAGTGCACCATGCGGTCTCAATGCACGCCGAGTCCCCACCGGCGCATCTCCAGATGGGAGCATGAGGAAGTGCTGGAGGCTGTCCAGCGCCGGCTCGACAAGACGCCGGATGCAATGACGGTCCGCAGGCGAACCGTCGAGCATGTCTTTGGAACCTTCAAACATTGGATGGGATACACGCACTTCCTGACGCGCACGCTACCGAATGTCGGAACTGAAATGAGCTTGCATGTTCTGGCGTACAACCTGAAGCGCGTCCTTCGAATTCTCGGGTTCTCGAAAACAATGAAGGCCATGCGCCTGGTGGGTGCGT
Organism: Cupriavidus sp.; assembly: GCA_019236395.1. Taxonomy (GTDB): domain Bacteria; phylum Pseudomonadota; class Gammaproteobacteria; order Burkholderiales; family Burkholderiaceae; genus Cupriavidus. The sequence continues at coordinate 817 of JAFAJB010000068.1, read as the reverse complement.
AAGCACCTATTTGCGCCAAAAATTGGGCTGAAGATCACCCTCAGGGGCCCACTAGCGCTGTTCGCACCCGTTTCGACGTCGTCCACGACCGGATTGGCCAAAAGTTCGAAAGGCAGGCTGCGCCCCGGAGGGGACGCGCATTGGTGCGATTCGAGAGACGTTTCCACACAGCCTCGACCCAAAGCAGAAGTAGCAGTCGAGTGGTTGGGTGCCGCAAACCGATAGCACAGCATTTGAGCTCACTGGGCGGGGACCTAGCGCCCTAGCCCGGCCAACGACACTAGCAGGCAGAAATCCAGGCCGCGAGTTCCGTCGAGCTGCCAAGGACGCGCTGCGCATCCTGCTCCCCTAGTTCGATCAAACGGCGCGCATTTTTGGCGCTGAAGTTCATGGTCCCGCTGAGGAATGTGCCCAACGACTCGGTCGGCACAACGTGCACGAAGTCGACGGTCGACCGCCCGTAGTCCAGCGTCACGTGGGCCGATCTTTCCTGCCGTTCCTGATCGGGCGACGACGCCTCGCGGAGTCTCACCTCGTGGACGAGGCCCTCGAACGTACGATCACGACCCAGCGCAGCGAGTCGGCGCAGTTCGCGAAGCGCGCCGAGGTGTGCCCACAGATCGTCCGGATCGGTTAGGCGCCAGCCGTCGCACTCGGCATCGCGGTTCAGGTGGACGACGATGATGCGCGTGCAGCCCGCATCAATGAGCGGCTGGATGGGCACGTTGTCCGCGACCCCGCCGTCCACGTAGCCGGAGTTTCCAATGCGCCGCAGGGGAAACACGCCGAAGGGAATTGCGGCACTTTGCAGAACGAG
>JAFAJB010000010.1 GCA_019236395.1 Cupriavidus sp. | reverse complement strand
GGAGAGCATCATGAACGCCAAGACCATCCTTACCGCCGCCGCCCTCGCCGCCGCCTTCGTTGCCGGCGCCGCTCAAGCCGCCCCCGCCACCCAGAAGGCCGGCGAAGTCTACGGCTACAGCTTCCGCGTCAACGACCAGCGCAGCGCCTTTACCGACGGCGCACGCGTCGGCAAGGCTGATCCGTTCACCGATGGTGCCAAGGTCGGCAAGTACGACCCGTACACCGATGGCGCACGCGTCGGCAAGTTCGATCCGTACACCGATGGCGCCCGCATCGTCGCCGGCCTAGACCGCACCGGCGTGTCGAGCGAACCGGCTCGCAAGGCTGACCCGTATCTCGACGGTGCAAAGGTTGGCAAGTACGACCCGTACACCGACGGCGCCCGCACCGTTGCCGGCCTGGACCGCAGCGGCGTGTCGGCCAGCCCCGCCCGCAAGGCTGATCCTTACCTCGACGGCGCCAAGACCGGCAAGTTCGACCCGTACTCTGACGGCGCCCGCATGGTCGCCGGCCTGGATCGTACCGGTGTGTCGAGCGAACCGTCGCGCAGCTTCGACGTGTACACGGACGGCGCCAACGCCTGAGTACCGGCCGGTCGGCCCGGCAGCAATGCCGGGCTCACGGCCAGAAACTGAAATGGAGTTTCACCATGAGTTTGCGTGACAGTGCCCTGATCCTGGGCGGATGGGTCGTACTCTGCCTTGGCAGCGGCGCCCTTGTCTCGCTGGTTGCAAATTCGCTGTCCATCTGAGGGGCAGCGGAATATCGGAGGGTCCCCGGCGAAAGCCAGAAGCCGGAGACAATCGCCATGAAAACGCTATCCGTACGCGAACAACTGCTTGAACACGCTTCCGTGCTGATACGACGCCGAGGTTATAACGGTTTCAGCTACCGCGACCTGGCGGAACTGGTCGGCGTGAAGACGTCGAGCATCCACTACTACTTCCCGTCGAAGGATGACCTGGTGCTCGAGGTTGTGCGCGAGTACCGCCAGACTTCAAGAGCGCGACTCGCCGCAATCGACACCAGTCTCCCGCTGGTGGAGCAGGCGCGGCGGTATGTGCTGCCGTTGAGCAACGGGATCGACCTGGGCCAGATCTGTCTGATTGGCATGCTGGCCGCTGAAGTCATGGTGCTGCCGGATACGGTGCGCGCGCTGTTGCAGGAGCATTTTCAGGCGAACGAGAACTTCATCGCCGCGCTGCTGCGGCGTGCCGAGGCCGAGCGCGGCCAGCCCTACCCGGTGCCGCCCCAGTTGCTGGCCAAGGTGTTGTATGGCGCGATTCAGAACGGGCTGATTACCGCCCGGATGTCGGGATCGAATGATCGGCTAGATGCCGCGGCGAACATGTTGATCGGCGCCGTGGGCGGCTCGATGTGCGCCGCTGACGAACACGAGGCCGTTACCGCCTAGATCACGGTTTTGGCGCCTTCACGCGCCCGACGCCCGCCGTCCTGCTCTCGCGGCGGGCGTTGTTTTGCCTGCCGCGCTCGCGGGGGGAGCAGCCTTCACCTCACCCATATCCATTTCCACCCACGCTGGCGCGTGATCGCTGGCGTGCGGCTCGCCCCGCACCCACTTGTCGACGCCCGCATCGCGCAGGCGCGGAGCCAGATCCTTGCTCAGCAGCAGATGATCGATGCGTAGCCCGGAATCCTTTTCCCAGTGCTGGCGAAAGTAATCCCAGAACGTATAGATCCGTGTATCGGGGTAGCATGTGCGCAGTGCATCGGCCCACCCTTGCGCAAGCAGGCGACGATAGCAGGCGCGGCTCTCGGGCTGCAGCAGCGCGTCCTTGAGCCATGAGCGCGGGTTGTAGATGTCTTCGTCGGTCGGCACCACATTGAAGTCGCCGGCCAGCACCACCGGGTGGCCACTCTTGTAGAGCGCGGCAGCATGGCTGATCAGGCGCTCGAACCACGCAAGCTTGTAATCGAACTTGGGCCCCGGCTGCGGATTGCCGTTGGGCAGGTACAGGCAGGCCACCAGCACACCACCTACCGCGGCTTCGATGTAGCGGCTCTGGGTGTCATCGTCGTCACCGGGCAGGGCCCTCCTGACTTCGACCGGATCGGCGCCCCTGGCCAGTATCGCAACGCCGTTCCACGACTTCTGCCCATGCCAGACCGCGCTGTAGCCCGCTGCGTGAATCTCGTCGATCGGAAATGCGTCGTCGACCGACTTCAGTTCCTGCAGGCAAACCACGTCGGGGCGCTCGCGATCGAGCCATGCCAGCAGCGACGCCAGCCGCGCGCGGATGCCGTTGATGTTGAAGGTTGCGATCTTGAGGTGGCCCATTGGCGCCGCTCCGGGTCGGGTAGCTTTCCAGTGTAGTTTCCCGTCCGGCTTCGCCGTCGATCACTGTGCAGCCCACTACCCGTCCGGATGGCACCCGGGCATCCAGGCCCTCGCCAGCGGTCAGGCTGGCAGGGCGAAGGTGCCCCGAAAACTGCGATCAGGCACCGCCGCAGCCGCCACAGCACCCTCCTGCCTTGGCGGCAGACGCTGTCTTGGTGATAGCCACACGCCACGTGCTCGGCCCTTGTTCGAGGTAGTCCCACGAGAACTGGCCGGGTCGCTCGATCTGGAACTGCGATTGGAGCGGTCGCGGATCGTGGTCGTTGATCAGTTCCAGCGCCTGGCCGACGTCGAGCTTCGTAAACGTCGAGAAAATCAGGGGATGACGCTCACGAGGCGCTACCAGGCGCAGGTCGAGTTGGTGGTTGCGAGCGGGCTGTGACATGGGATTCCTTTCGGCTTGGTGTGGCATCCATAAAGATGCATTGGAAATGCATCAATAGTAGATAGCCTAATCGGTGGTGCAGTTGACTCAGATCAGATACCCGTCGCGACCGGCGAATCGTCCGCCATGAAAGGGATGCCGCACACAAATCCGCTGCCACTGGCAGAATGGTGGCCACGCTGGCCGCCTGCGCAATGACGCGCGCCAGAGCGCACACGAGGAGCCCCGCCGCAATGAGCATGACCAAGAGCTTTGCCGCCACCGAACCGGCCCGTGCCGAGATCGATGCCCTGCCGGGCGCCACGCTGCTTGAATTCGGCGCCCCATGGTGCGGCTATTGCCAGCGCGCCCAGCCGCTGATCGAGGACGCGTTCAGCGGCTACCCGGCCATTCATCACATCAAGGTCGAGGACGGTAGCGGCCGGCCACTGGGCCGCTCGTTCCGCGTCAAGCTCTGGCCGACGCTGGTTTTCCTGCGCGATGGCCAGGAAGTGGCGCGGCTGGTACGCCCGGAGGACGCAAAGGATATTGCCGCGGCCATGCGGCGCATCCTGCAATGAGAACCCGCGGCCGCTGACACCGGGGAGGGCCGCAGCAGGCCTACGAAGCCCTCCCGATCGGCCGCGATGTAGAAGCCAGCTATAGATCCAGCGGCATGGCGCTCGTGCACTTGATCTCGTCAAGGCATACGCTCGACTTCACGCCGCTCACGCCCGGGATGCGCATCAGCGTATCGAGCAGGAAGTCGGACAGCGACTTCAGATCCTTGGCCACCACTTTCAGCACATAGTCGATATCGCCGGTCACGGAGAAGCACTCCTGGATCTGCGCCAGTTCCGCCACCAGCCCCTTGAACTTGGACAGATCGCGGATATGCCCGCGCTCCATCGTCACGTGGATGAACGCTGTGACGCCAAAGCCAAGTGCCGAACTGTCCAGGCGCGCCTCGTAGCGCTTGATGATGCCCCCTTCCTCCAGGCGGCGATGACGCCGCAAGGTTTGCGCCGGCGAAAGGTTGATGGCCTCGGCAAGATCCAGATTGGACGCGCGGCCGTTTTCCTGGAGGACACCGAGCAAGCGGCGATCCGTGCGGTCAAGTTCAGGATGTTGCATTTTCGTTTCCTAGACTGGCGTTTCGGCGAAATCTTATCTCATTTCCGAGGGTTTTCCTGCGGCCCTAAGGAAATCCTATTTACCTGCGCGGGAATTAAACTTTTCGCATGTCGAGCAGCGCGGGAAGCGCCCCCTGGTGCCCCCACCAAGTTTCCCCGCCGCAATATTATTTCCACCCGCAATACGCCCCCGAGTACTGATCATGGCCGACCTCTTTGAGAACCCGATGCAACTGATGGGCTTCGAGTTCGTTGAATTCGCCTCGCCCACGCCCAACGTTCTGGAACCGCTGTTCGAAAAGATGGGCTTCACGCTGGTAGCCCGTCATCGCTCGAAGGACGTTGTGCTGTATCGCCAGGGTGACATCAACTTCATCGTCAACAACGAACCGCATAGCCCGGCTGCCTTCTTCGCCGCCGAGCACGGCCCCAGCGCCTGCGGCATGGCATTCCGCGTGAAGGACTCGCACAAGGCCTACAACCGCGCGCTGATGCTGGGCGCCCAGCCGGTGGAGATCGCCACGGGCCCGATGGAACTGCGCCTGCCCGCCATCAAGGGCATCGGCGGCGCGCCGCTGTACCTGATCGACCGCTTCGAGGACGGCAAGTCGATCTATGACATCGACTTCGAATTCATTGAAGGCGTGGACCGCCATCCGAAGGGCCACGGCCTCAAGCTGGTCGACCACCTGACGCACAACGTCTACCGTGGCCGCATGGCCTACTGGGCCAACTTCTACGAGCGCCTGTTCAACTTCCGCGAAATCCGCTATTTCGACATCCAGGGCGAATACACGGGCCTGACCTCGAAGGCGATGACCGCGCCGGACGGCAAGATCCGCATTCCGCTGAACGAGGAATCGTCGAAGGGCGCCGGCCAGATCGAGGAATTCCTGATGGCGTTCAACGGCGAGGGCATCCAGCACATCGCCTTTGCCGTGGACAACCTGATCGAAGTCATCGACCGCCTGCAGATGGCCGGCGTTGAACTGATGACGGCGCCGAACGACTACTACTACCAGGCCCTGGAGACGCGCCTGCCGGGCCACGGCCAGCCGGTGGACCAGCTCAAGGCCCGCGGCATCCTGCTGGACGGCACCACCGAAGGCGGCCGCCCGCGCCTGCTGCTGCAGATCTTCTCGAAGACCGTGCTGGGCCCGGTGTTCTTCGAATACATCCAGCGCTCCGGTGACGATGGCTTCGGCGAAGGCAACTTCAAGGCGCTCTTCGAATCGCTCGAGCGCGACCAGATCGAACGCGGCACGCTGAAGGTCTGATCTTCCGGGGGCATTCGCCCCCGTTTTCCGCTTATCCAGATTTGTGCCGGCATCCACCCGGGATGGCGGCGCATTCCCTGCGCCCGGCGTAATCCGCGCCGGTGTGCTTTATAGTCAAGCGTCCAACTCAAGAGACGCGTCCGACATTCCACAAGAATGGGTAGAGGAAACAATTCATGCACGCTCCCGACAATCAAGGCACGCTAAAACGCGGCCTGAAGAATCGTCACATCCAGCTTATTGCACTGGGCGGCGCCATCGGCACCGGCCTGTTCCTGGGCATCGCCCAGACCATCAAGCTCGCCGGACCCTCGGTGCTGCTCGGCTACGCGCTGGCCGGCATCGTGGCGTTCTTCATCATGCGCCAGCTCGGCGAGATGGTGGTGGACGAGCCCGTTGCCGGTTCGTTCAGCCACTTCGCCAACAAGTACTGCGGCCACTTCGCCGGCTTCATGTCGGGCTGGAACTACTGGGTGCTCTACATCCTCGTGAGCATGGCCGAGCTGTCGGCCGTGGGCCTCTACGTCCAGTACTGGTGGCCCGGCATCCCGACCTGGGTCTCCGCACTCGCGTTCTACCTGATCATCAACGCGATCAACCTTGCCAGCGTGAAGTCTTTCGGCGAGATGGAGTTCTGGTTCTCGATCGTCAAGGTCGCGGCCATCGTCGGCATGATCTGCTTCGGCGCCTACCTGCTGGCCTCGGGCCATGCCGGTCCTGAAGCGAGCATCGCCAACCTGTGGCAGCACGGCGGCTTCTTCCCGAACGGCTTCAAAGGCCTGGTGATGGCCATGGCCGTGATCATGTTCTCGTTCGGCGGCCTTGAGCTGGTGGGTATCACCGCGGCGGAAGCGGACAACCCCGAGAAGAGCATCCCGAAGGCGACCAACCAGGTCATCTACCGTATCCTGATTTTCTACGTGGGCGCGCTGGCCGTGCTGCTGTCGCTGTACCCGTGGGAAAAGGTCGTGACCGGCGGCAGCCCGTTCGTGCTGATCTTCCACGCGATGAACAGCGACGTGGTGGCTACCGTGCTGAACATCGTGGTGCTGACCGCTGCGCTGTCCGTCTACAACAGCGGCGTCTACTGCAACAGCCGCATGCTGCTGGGCCTGGCGCAACAAGGTAACGCACCGCGTTCGCTGCTGCGCGTGAACCGCCGCGGTATTCCGCTGACCGCGCTGGCCGTGTCGGCCATCGCCACCGGCATCTGCGTGGTCATCAACTACTTCATGCCCGGCGAAGCCTTTGAGCTGCTGATGGGCCTGGTGGTGTCGGCCCTGATCATCAACTGGGCGATGATCAGTATCATTCACCTGATGTTCCGTCGCGCCAAGCAGGCCGCGGGCAAGACCACGCGCTTCCAGAGCCTGGGCTATCCGCTGACCAACTACCTGACGCTGGCGTTCCTGGCAGGCATCCTGGTGGTGATGTTCCTGACGCCGGGCCTGCGCATCTCGGTCTACCTGATTCCGGTGTGGATGGCCATTCTTGGCGTAAGCTATCGCCTCCGGCAGAAGAACGCCGGCTCGGCCATGCCCGCCGCCAGCGCCCAGATCCAGTAATCCCAGTAGTCGGTCTGTGCGGCCTGTGTGTGTCACGGGCCGCCGCCCCCCCTGAACCAACAAAGCCAGACGCATCCCATGTTCGAACACATCGAAGCCTTTCCGGGTGACCCGATCCTCTCGCTCAACGAGGACTTCCAGCAGGACCCGCGTACCAACAAGGTCAATCTGAGCATCGGCATCTACTTTGACGACGAAGGTCGTCTGCCGGTGATGCAGGCCGTGGCGGAAGCCGAGGCCGCGCTGCTGTCGGACATGGGCCCGCGTCCGTACCTGCCGATGGCCGGTATCGCCGCCTACCGCCAGGCCGTGCAGGCGCTGGTGTTCGGCGAGGACTGCGCCGCCCGCGCCGAAGGCCGCATCGCCACGCTGCAAACGCTGGGCGGCTCGGGCGCGCTGCGCGTGGGCGCCGATTTCCTGAAGCGCTATTTCCCGAAAGCGGAAATGTGGATCAGCGATCCGAGCTGGGAGAACCACCGCGTGGTCTTCGAGCGCGCCGGCTTCAAGGTCAACACCTACCCGTACTACGACGCAGCCACCGGCGGCCTGAAGTTCGACGCGATGCTCGCCGCGATCGAAGCGATCCCGCAGGGCGGCATCGTGCTGCTGCACGCCTGCTGCCACAACCCGACCGGCGTGGACCTGAGCGAAGACCAGTGGCGCCAGGTGATCGGCGTACTCAAGGCACGCAAGCTGCTGCCGTTCGTCGATATGGCCTACCAGGGCTTCGGCTCGAACCTCGATGACGACGCGTTTGCCGTGCGCGAACTGGCCCGCCAGAACGTGCCGTGCCTGGTGGCCAACTCGTTCTCGAAGAATTTCTCGCTGTACGGCGAGCGCTGCGGCGGCCTCTCGGTGGTCTGCCAGAGCGCCGACGAAGCCAGCCGCGTGCTGGGCCAGCTGACCGGCGCCGTGCGCGCCAACTACAGCAACCCGCCGACCCACGGCGCTCGCGTGGTGGCCCGCGTGCTGACCACGCCTGCGCTGCGCGCAAGCTGGGAGCAGGAACTGGCCGCTATGAGCCACCGCATCGCCCGCATGCGCCAGGCCATCCACGACCAACTGCGCGAGCACGTGACCGGCGAGAAGCTGTCGCGCTATATCACCCAACGCGGCATGTTCACGTACACGGGCCTGTCGGCCGACCAGGTCGACCGCCTCAAGAACGAGCACGGCGTGTATGTGCTGCGCTCGGGCCGCATGTGCGTGGCCGGGCTGAACGAGCGCAATGTTGGCGTTGTCGCCAATGCGATCGGGCAAGTGCTGAAGGGCTGAGACGCTGAGCGTCGCTCCCGCTGAAGTTACAAGGCCACCTTCGGGTGGCCTTGTTGTTTTGGGCGACGCTGATCGAAGATCACCTTACTTCCAGTTTGCGGCGATTACGCCCGCCAATGCATCGTGGTAGTTCTGGGGCAACGTAGCTTGCCCGGAAGCGGGCGGGTTGAACGATGCCATCGCGCTGATCAGGTTTTCAACCTGGGTGTCGAGCAGCACCTGCCCGTCGGCTGTCTTGAACTGCTCGATGCGGTAGGCTGATCCCGAGTACCAGTTCTGGATGGTCGTCTTGTCGGACGAGCCGATTACGCTGACTTCGAGGTTGGCGTTGACGCGGCGGAACCAGAGTTGATCGGCGGTGATGCCTGATCCGAACGCCAGGATGTCGGTGTTGGCGGCGGTGGTGTCGTAGTCGTTGATGACGTCGGCGCCGTCGCCGCGGGAGAAGTGGTAGGTGTCGTTGCCACGACCACCATCCAGCGTGTCATTGCCGGCGCCACCATCGAGTACGTCGTTGCCGTCCCAGCCGTAGAGAACGTCGTTGCCCTCGCCGCCCAGTAGCATGTCGTTACCCGAGCCACCGTACAGAATGTCGTTGCCCGCGCCACCATCGAGCACGTCGTCGCCATTCCAGCCGTGCAGTTCGTCGTTGCCCTCACCGCCCAGCAGCGTATCGTCGCCATCGCCACCGCTCAGAACGTCGTTACCTTCGCCGCCATCGAGCGTGTCGTTGCCGCCGTACCCATGCAGCCAGTCGTTGCCAGCCAGCCCCGACAGCGTTTCCGCCTTCGCGTAGCCATGGATCACATCGTTGCCCTCGGTCGACGCCTGTACCATCACCTTGATCGCCGCCACGTCCCACATCGTGCCGTCGGCGAACCGGATCTGCTCCACCTGGTAGCCGTCCGTCCCATCACCATAGAAGTAGTTTGAGATCGTCAGCCTGTCCGTCGTGCCCTTCAGCGTCAGCACGAGATTGCTGCCATCGCGCACCACCTTCACGCAGGCAGCGGTGATCCCGCCGCCCAGCTGGACCACGTCCAGCTTCCCGGCCGTCGTGTCCCTGCTCGAGATCGTGTCCCAGCCAGAGCCCCGGCCGAACAGGTAGGTGTCGTTGCCCGCCCCGCCATTCAGGTAGTCATTGCCCACGCCGCCGTTGAGCACATCGTTGCCGTCACCGCCATACAGATCGTCGTGGCCTTCACCACCCTTCAGCGTGTCGTTGCCGTAGCCGCCGTACAGCCGGTCGTTGCCAGTGCCGCCATCGAGCGTGTCATTGCCACTTTCGCCGGCCAGGTAGTCATTGCCCGCGCCGCCCAGCAGCGTATCGTCGCCATTGCCACCCTCCAAGCCGTCGTCGCCATCTCCGCCATCGAGCAGGTCGTTGCCGCCGTACCCGTACAACCGGTCGTTGCCGGCCAGCCCCGACAGCGTTTCCGCTGTCGCGTAGCCATGGATCACATCATTACCTTCGGTCGACACCTGCACCATCACCTTGATCGCCGCCACGTCCCACATCGTGCCGTCGGCGAACCGGATCTGCTCCACCTGGTAGCCGTCCGTCCCATCGCCATAGAAGTAGTTTGAGATCGTCAGCCTGTCCGTCGTGCCCTTCAGCGTCAGCACGAGATTGCTGCCATCGCGCACCACCTTCACGCAGGCAGCGGTGATCCCGCCGCCCAACTGGACCACGTCCAGCTTGCCGGCCGTCTGGTCGTGGCTTGAGATCGTGTCCCGGCCCGAGCCACGGCCGAACAGGTAGGTGTCGTTGCCGGTGCCGCCATTCAGGTAGTCATTGCCCGCGCCACCATCGAGCACATCGTTGCCGTCACCGCCATACAGATCGTCGTGGCCTTCGCCGCCCTGCAGCGTATCGTTGCCATAGCCACCGTACAGCCGGTCGTTGCCAGTGCCGCCATCGAGTACGTCGTCACCGCCGTATCCGTACAACGTGTCATTGCCCTCCAGCCCGAACAAGTAGTCGGCTTCTAAATCCGCGCCGCTAAGCGCATCATTACCGGCGCCCCCGAAGTACGCAGCAAAACCGAGACTTGACAGATACCGGTCGAAGCTAGATTCCCTCCCCGAACCGGAATCGCGAAATGCCTGCAAAGTACGCGAGCCAAATGATCCAGCAGTTTTCAACGCGGCGGCAAACTCCGCCATATAGAGGCCACCTGCCTCGCCCTTGCTAGCGAATGCTTCGCGCAGGATACTTACCGCGCCAGAAACATCCAGCGAAACACCAGAGTCACTGACCTCGATCCGTATCGCATCAATAATCGGGCGGAAATGTGTCTGCAGCATCAACTGCCCGTACATATGGTCGGCGAGCTTGTCGTACGCTTGCAGCAGAAGCGGCGCGGCGGAGCCATGAGGGTTCGGATCGCGCGTCCCCCAGCACCACGTACCCAGATAGGAGTCGCCCAGAAACGCCTCGAGCGTCGCGAGCTTGCGGGCATCGCCAATTGCGTTGCCATAGATCTGGCTTGCGGCACGGCTGGCGGGGTCCACATCGTGCACACCAGCCCAGCGATAGAGCAACTCGTTCATCAACGATTGCCGGGTCGCGGTGTCCACGGCTGCGGCAAACTGTGCAACCAGATTCTTGAGATCTCCGGTGCTGTCGCGCATCATGGCCTGGTGCAGGCTACGGACATTGCCTGCAGCCTGAAGATTCGGCAAAACCGCGACAGACGCGTCAACGGCGACAAGATCGCGCTCTAGCGTCTTGGCGCCATCCACCTTGAACCAGACATCGGTCATCGTGTGTTGGGTACCGTCCGTTCGCTCGAAGCTGCCAACCTGACGATGCTGGTTGCCGTTGCCATCGATAACAGCCGCAGGCGCATCGCCGTTTGCATTGAGCTTCCCTGGTTCGGTGTATGCGACACCCAGACTCTTGACGCCCGCTTCCGTCAGCGACAGTAGTTCGCCCTGCTGCACGACACCGTCGCTGTTGGCGTCGCGCCAGACGCGCAGATTGGCGAAATCCGCATCCGATACATCGACCTTGCCGTCCTTATTCCTGTCCAGTTCGGACAATGCGTGGAAACCGTTGGCAGCCTTCTGGCCATTCGACAACGTGCTGTTGTTGCCGAACAGCTCCGCGCCGTCGTCGATCTGTCCGTTGCCATTGCGGTCCCAAACCAGGATGCCGTCATCCTTGCCCACCCATCCCGAATTTTCCGCAAAGCCGTTGTTGTCGTGGTCGAAGTAGACTCCGGAGCCGGTTCCAATGGTTTCGACACCGTCGCCGTCCAGGTCGAGAATGATCGGGCTACGGGTGGTTTCGGCGCGCTTGAAGGTGTCGGCGATACTCTCGATGAGTCCTGCAATGTTGCTGATAGCTCCAAGGTTGCTCGATGCCAGTACGTCAACCAGTCTTTCCAGACTGAGATTGTTGATTTCGATGTTCAACCACTGGGTATATGGATTCCACACGATGGTTTCGGCGATATCCCGCAGGATGTTATCGGGAATCATGTTCGGCGATGCAACCGCGGGCACGCCCGCCTCGATCAGCGCCTGCACCGCCCAGTTGGCGCATTGCGAACCAAATGGAAGATAGTACGGAGGCGGTGATTCGATGGACCGATTGATGAAAACCATCAAGTTCGCGTAATCGGTATCCGATAGTTCGATTTTTCCGGTGCGACTCTGGAATTCGTGCTTTGTATCGTCCTGTATACGCCCCTCCCCCGTCATGCGACCCGGCACGTTTGGAACGAAGCCATACCCGCGGCTCAGTCCGTCATATCCAGTCACCATAATGAAGGAATGAGGCACTCCATCCTCCCCCCCGATATCCACCATGAGTTCAACGCTTGGCATAATTCTTCCTCGTGAATACTATTCTTTGAATTGGTTTTTCCGATCGCCAGAATGGCCGCCTCATCGACTCCTTTTTTTTCATCGACTCCTCCTTGCTAATCGGATAGATGTTTACGGCAATAACATCAATCTCAATCTCCCTCAAGAATACGGATGCGCACGTTTCCAGAAGTTTCCCGATAATTTCCTTGTCCTCGAGGCCCCAAATCTGGATGCCCACACCTCCCGTTGCGGGGCTAGCAAAGATAATCCGTTTATTTACGCACTCATTGACATTCGCACACACACCATGCACAACGAGTACGTGATCCAATTCAGCACCCAATTCAAGCCTTTGCTTATCGAACCGAGAATCCTCGCCTGCGTAGACAGCCGTGCAAACGAGCATTCCCGCAGCCAGCAATGGCGCGACTCGGAATGACCCGCCACCTGAAAATTCCGAAGCCACCTGCTGGACCCGCCTCATTCGCATCCATTCCATTTTTCACTCCCATCAGTTACTCATTGGATTTTTCAAATTTCATCGAAAAATTCCAAAATCGAAAAATCACGTCATAGAAAATCCACCGACCCATTCTCCACGCCATAAACGTGCAGTGCACCTGCTACTACCGCTCCCTCAAACTCTCCGCCCCATACACCATCAACGGCGACAGAAAATACTCAATCACCCGCCGCCTCCCCGTCTTGACCTCCACCGTCACCGCCATCCCCGGCGATAACCTCACCTCCCGCCCGTCAATATTCATCACCGCCCTCTCCAGCCGTACCCGCGCCGCATAAATCAACCCCCGTTTCTCGTCATTAATGGCATCCCCAGACACCGCCATTACCGTGCCGTCAAGCGTTCCGTATTTCGTGTAGAGAAACGTCTCCACCTTCACGGTCGCGGCCTGGCCTGCAGTCACAAAACCGATATCCTTGTTTTCCAGAAAGGCTTCGATTTCGACTGGGTTATCACTGGGCACCACGATCATCAGCGGCTGGGCCTCCGTCACCACGCCGCCCACCGTGTGTATGGCTAGCTGCTGGACGGTGCCGTCGACCGGCGCCACTAGCCGGGTCAATGTCGCGCGCATGTCCGCCTTGCGCAGTTCCTGCTCCAGCGCCGCGAGCCTCTGTTGTGCTTCGTTGAGGCTGTCGAGCTGGATGCGTCTGGTTTCCGCGGACAGTGCGGCAAGTTGGCTGCGCGCTTCCCTGATGGCCGCGTCGATCTCGTTCAGGCGGCTGCGCTGTGTAGCCAGGTCGGCCTCCTGCTCGATGCGGGCCTGTTCGCGCTCGTAGTAGCCATGCTTGGAGACGAAATTCTTCTCGACTAGCGTCTTGAAGTCGTTCGCGCGCTGCTGGGCCAGCGGCACCGTACGTTCGAGTTTGCGCACCAGCTCCAGCGTGGACTGCCGCTCGGCGGTGCGTCGTTGCAGGTCGGCCTCGATACGGACGCGTCGCGACGCGTACTCGGCGTAGTGCCCGTCAAGCAGCCGCGCGGCATCGAGGAAGTCGGCCTCGGGGGTGTTCTCGGGTCGGGCCATGGACGGTCTGTGCCCCTGCTCGATGGCTGCGATCATGGCGCGCGCCCGGGCAATCTGGAGGGCGGTGGCCACCAACTCCACCTTCAGGCGCTGCTGGTCGGCCTGCGCGGCGGTGGGATCGAGTTCGATGAGCACATCGCCGGCCTTGACTACCTGACCGTCGATCACGTGAATCGCCGTGACTTTCGATGTCTCAAGCGGTTGGATCAGCTTGGTTCGATCGTTCGGCACGATCTTTCCCTGGGCCGAGGCCACGATGTCCATCTTCCCGAAGATCGACCACAGCAGCGCGATGGCGGCGAAGGCCATCAACAGCCAGAGGACGACTCTTGGTGCCGCCGACGGGGGCGTCTCCACCAGAGACAGCGCGGCGGGCAGGAACTCGGCCTCCCCTCTCCGGTAGGTGCCGGCGTCGTGCTGCCTGCGCTCGCGCCACGCGTGCACGAACGCCCGGCCGTATCGCGCCAGCAGGTCCCCAACCGATCGAAAGTACAGGGTGGCGTGCTTCATCATCGGGCCTGCAATGCGTGAAGTCTTGCGTAGTGGCCGTCGGGCTTCGCCAGCAGTTCGTCGTGCGAGCCGATTTCGACGATCTCGCCCCGATCCATGACGATGATCCGATTGGCCTCCCTGACGGCGGACAGCCGATGGGCGATGATCAGCACCGTGCGACCACGGCAGATCGCCTTCATGTTGTCCTGGATCACGCGTTCGGACTCGTAGTCGAGCGCGCTGGTGGCTTCGTCGAAGATCAGGATGCGCGGGTTGACCATCAGCGCCCGCGCGATGGCAATGCGCTGACGCTGCCCGCCGGAGAGCGTTGCGCCGTGCTCGCCCACCAGCGTGTCGTATCCCTCCGGCAGTTCGGCGATGAAGTCGTGCGCGCCGGCCAGCGCGGCGGCGCGCATGACGGCTTCCAGCGGTGCCCCGGGATCGGTCAATGCGATGTTGTCGCGGATCGAGCGCGCGAACAGCGTGTTGTCCTGCAGCACCACGCCGATCTGTCGGCGCAACGATGTGGCGTCGACCATCGCCAGGTCGATGCCGTCCACGAAGATGCGCCCCTGCTCGGCCAGATACAGGCGCTGGACGAGCTTGGTCAGCGTGCTCTTGCCGGAACCGGAACGGCCGACAATGCCGATCACTTCGCCCGCCGCCACTTGCAGCGAGACGCGGCGCAGGACTTCCGGCATGTTGGGGCGATAGCGGAATACCACCGAATCCAGCGTGATCCGGCCTCGCACTGGCGGCAGTGCGGTTTTCGCGCCGGTGCCTTCCGTGCGGGTGTTCAGGATGTCGCCCAGCCGCTGCAACGATATGCCGGTCTGCTGGAAGTCCGTCCACAACTGGGCCAGCCGCATGACCGGCTGCGCCACCTGTCCGGCCAGCATGTTGAACGCGATCAACTGGCCCACGGTCAGCTCGCCTTCGATCACCAGCTTGGCGCCGAAGTACATCGTGGCCACCGTGACCAGCTTGCTGACCAATGTCACGCCGGAATTGGCGAGCGTTCCCACCGTGGTGGTACGAAAGCCGGAAGACACATAGGCGGCAAGCTGGTTGTCCCACTTCCGTGTCCACTGTGGCTCCACTGCCATCGCCTTGATGGTGTCGATGCCGCCGATGGATTCCACGAGGAACGCCTGGTTCTCGGCGCCACGGTTGAACTTCTCGTGCAGCCTGGCGCGCAGCAGTGGCGTCCAGAGGGCGGAGAGCAGCACGTAGCACGGCAGCGATATCACCACGATCAGCGTCAGCCAGCCGCTGTAGTAGTACATCACCGCAAGGAAGATCACCGAGAACAGCAGGTCCAGGACCACGGTGATGCTGTTCCCGGTCAGGAAATTGCGGATCGTCTCCAGTTCCCGCACACGCGCCACGGAGTCGCCCACGCGCCGGGACTGGAAGTAGGAGAGCGGCAAGGCCAGCAGATGGCGGAACAGCCTGGCGCCCAGTTCCACATCGATACGGCTGGTGGTGTGAGCGAACAGGACCGTGCGCAATCCCGTAAGTAACACCTCGAACAGAATGACCACCAGCAAGCCGACGGCGATCACATCGAGCGTGGTGAAGCCCCGGTGCACGAGCACCTTGTCCATCACCACCTGGAAGAACACCGGGGTGATCAGCGCGAATACCTGCAGCATCACCGACACCACCACCACCTCGCCAAGCAGGCGGCGGTATTTGACGATGGCCGGGATAAACCAGGTGAAATCGAACTTCGCGAACTCGCCCGCCATCGATGCCCGGGACGCGAACAGGATCAACTCGCCGCCCCACCATGCCTCGAACGCCTCGGACGAACGCACGTCGGCGCGTTGGGCGCGCGGGTCATGGATCAGACATTTGCCTTCGTCCACCTTGGCCAGCACCACGAAAGCGCCGTCCTTGCCCACGGCAATCGCGGGCAGTGGCGCCTTGCCGAGCCGATCGATCCGATGCCGGCTTGCCTTGGCCGATAGCCCGAGCTTTCTGGCGGCCAGCAGCATCTCCTGCGTGGTCAGCATCGCCCCAGCCCGAAACTCGTGACTGATCTGCGCCGCTTCGACAGGCAGCGAATGAAATCGCGCGATCAGGCACAGGCATTCCAGCCCGGTATCGACGACGGCTGGACGTGCGTCATCCCTGGTCTCGCCGTGATCGGGGACCAGCGCAAGCGGCGGGCGTTCGCGCATAAGCGGTCAGCCCGTTCTCATGAAAATGCTATGGATTGAATTGCATCGGAAGA
>JAFAJB010000005.1 GCA_019236395.1 Cupriavidus sp. | reverse complement strand
ATAGGGGCGTGGCCCTGAAGCTGCGCGTGCTCCCGCCGCGGCAGGCTGGCGTCCACGTCGCTTTGGTATAACCTGAAACGCAACGAACCTCCGATCTTCGACGTGGCCCTGCTATCGGAGCGTGTCGTTCACGGGGGACTCGACGGTGCGGCGTGATCTACAGTTCACGGGCAGGACATGTTGGTTCGCGGCCGGATTGCTGGTCGGCGCGCTGGCCGCCGGCTTTTGCGCAGCGCTCGCCACGCGACGCGCACTGCGAGCCGTCGACGGGCCCGATCGCGGCACCGGCATCGAGCAGGACCCGCGCGTGGTGGCACTGACGTCAGCCTCGCCCGATAGCGGGTCGGACATGTTCGAGTACCGCGGGTTTGTGGTGCACCTGTTCTGGCAGGCGCTGGGGCGGGAGCGCTACAAGGCGTGGTGCGATATCTGGGAGGCAGGCGCCGTGGTGCAGGAAGCAGGCGGGCCGCCGGCCACGTACCCCACCGCCGCCGAGGCCCGCATGGCCGCGGGCGCGTGGGCGCGCCACTGGGTGCAGAACAACGGCTAGCTGCAAGACTGGCCATGGGAGGAGACCGCGATGCAGGCGTGTGACCGCTGTCACTTGCTGGTTGGCGAGCCCTCCAGCGTGCCGCCGCATGCGGATCTGGCGGCGTCGGGTGTCGCGCGCCTGGCGAACCGGTGCAAGACCGACAGCCGTTGGCGTTGCATGGCCTGCGGCGCGTGGATGTATCAGGGCACGGCCTTGGGGGAGCCGCCGAACATGTGGCGCATGGGGCCCAGGCCGCAGGACATGGTGGATGTAAAGGTCTGAGGGGCTGAGGGGCTGAGGGTCTGAGGGCCTGAGGTCCAAGCGACCGGGTTTTGCACGTAACGATATCCTCCTGACGAGGGGGAGTGCATGCGCGGCCGCTGTCATGTGGTGCCACGGAGCCGCGTGTTACGATGCGCCGCATTATCCGGAGTCACCATGTTTGTTTGCCAGAACCAGCCTTGCGGCGCCCGCTGGGCACCCGACGAAGTGGAAATCCACAATGAAGGGCAGGGCCCGATATTCCGCTGCCCGCTCTGCGGCGCACGAAACCATCTGCGGGCCAGCCAGGCGCGGGATGGCACGATCACCTACAAGCAGATCAGCCGCGAGCAGGCCGGTGCCGGCAAGGCGGGGACCAGCAAGGCAGGGACCGACAGGACGGGGACCGACAAGGCGGGAACTGGCAAGGGACACGGTGCGCAGCGTCAACGCCGGGGCGGCTGATGCCTCTGCGCATAGGCGACTCTGCGATCCACGATAGCGGGTTTGCCTCAAGCCAGCGTGTGCGGGGCCGTTAAGACGGAGATGGACATCAGCGACCTATCCCACGATTCCGCTTCCAATGCCGAAATCATTGGCTGGGCGGGTGCATCGCCGCAAGTCATCGCGCGCGTGCTCAATGCTGCGCTGGCAGCTCAGGACCTGTCGGGCTTTGCGGCCCTGCTGTCCGACATCGCTCGCGATCGCGGGCTCAAGGGCGCGCGCGCGACACATCAATCGATCTACGACATGCCTTACGCGAGCCTGCTGCCGCGTCAGAAGCATTTGCTGGCCGACGCGTTCGACCTGTTCCTGCGGCTTGGGATCGAATTCCATGCACGCAGCGGCGACTCCGACGCTCTTGTCGACGATGACTACGATCTGCCACCGCTGCGCGACATGGACGATGACGACATCCTCGACGAGGACGACCGCCGCCCCTGAAGCCTGAGTTGCCCGAGCGGCCCTGCGCACCCCCAGACACATCCAGGCACATCCAGGCCCGCTCGGACCCATCACGCGCGTTCGAGCAGGCCGATCTCCCTGACCGCCACCGACAGCATCGACAGCGCCGCCGCGCCGGAAACGCCCGATGCGCGCTGGTCGGCGAGCATCTGCGCATAGCGGTCCAGTGCCGGCTGACGGCTGCCACGCCAGCCTTCGATCAGCGCCTGTGCGTCATCCGTATCGCGAGACTGGCCCAGTACGCTGGTCGTCAGCGCGCGCTTGAGACGGCCAAGGTCTTCGAGTGTGGTCGTGCGCGCCAGCAGGTCCCAATGCGTATCCGCCGGCAGCGACAACGCACGTTCGCGCAGCCAGCCGAAGTTGAGCTCCGTATCGAGTGCGAAGTAGACGCCGGCCACCGCGCCTAGGCTGCGGCCGCATGACCCGGAGACTTCCGCGATGTCGAGCGCAGCCGCGGCGATATCGCTGGCTGCCACGCGTAGCGCCAGGTCTTCATCGACACCCGCCTCGGTCAGCGCAATGGCGCGCTCGGCCAGGGTCTGCGATGGCTCGGGTGGCAGCAGGGCCGCCAACTGTGGCGTGAGCCAGTGCGCCGCCTCCACGAAGCGCGCCGCCCCCGGTTCCACCGTGCCGCCACCGCGCAGGTAGCGGATGAACCAGAGCGTGGCCCGTTCCAGCAGCCGACCCAGATCGCCGAACATGCGTGCCTGCACGGCGTCGTTGACGCGGTTGTCGAGCGTGTCGATGCGTTCCCAGAGTCCGGTCAGCCCGAACACATCGCGCGCCAGCAGGCAGGCGCGCACGATGTCGGCGGGCCGCGCGTCGGTTTCCTCCATCTGATGATGGACGAACGTGGCGCCGATGCGGTTCACCAGCATGTTGGTCAGGTGCGTGGCCAGGATCTCGCGCCGCAGCGGGTGGCGTTGCATCGCCTCGGCATAGCGCTGGCGTAGCGGGTGCGGGAAGTAGTCGGCCAATAGCCCGGCGACGAGCGCGTCCTCGGGGATATCGGACGCCAGCAGTTCTTCATAGAGCCACATCTTGCTGTAGGCCAGCAGCACCGCGCGTTCGGGCGATGTCAGGCCGGCGCCCTGTGCCTTGCGCTCGACGATTTCCTCTTCGGCGGGCAGGAATTCGAGCGGGCGATTGAGCCGGCCCGCGCGCTCGAGCCAGCGGATCAGCCGCGCTTCGGCGTCCACCAGCGCCGGCGCCACGCGGCCGGCTACCGAGAGCGCCTGGGTCTGGTAGTAGTTGTCCTGCAGCACCAGCAGGCCGACTTCGTCGGTCATCTCGGCCAGCAGCTTGTTGCGCTGTTTCTCGGTCATCTCGCCGTCGGCCACCACGATGCCCAGCAGGATCTTGATATTGACCTCGTGGTCCGAGCAGTCGACACCGGCCGAATTGTCGATCGCATCGGTATTGATGCGGCCGCCGTTGCGGGCGAACTCGATGCGCCCAAGCTGCGTGAAGCCCAGGTTGCCGCCTTCGCCCACCACCTTGCAGCGCAGTTCGTTGCCATTGACGCGCACCGGATCGTTGGTGCGATCGCCGGCCTGCAGGTGGGTTTCGGTACTGGCTTTCACATAGGTACCGATGCCGCCGTTGTAGAGCAGGTCCACAGGCGCGAGCAGGATGGCATGGATCAGCTCCGCCGGTGACAGCGATGCCGCCGTGACACCAAGCACCGCCTGCACCTGCGGCGACAGCGCGATGGTCTTGGCCGTGCGCGGATAGATGCCGCCTCCGGCCGAGATCAGCTTTGCATCGTAGTCGGCCCAGCTTGATCGCGGCAGTTCGAACATGCGTGCGCGCTCGGCCAGGCTCTTCGCGCAGTCCGGGTCGGGGTCCAGGAAGATGTGGCGATGGTCGAACGCGGCCACTAGCCTGATGTGGGGCGACAGCAGCATGCCATTGCCGAACACGTCGCCGGACATGTCGCCGATGCCGACCACCGAAAACGGTGTGGTCTGGATATCGGTGCCCATCTCGCGGAAGTGCCGCTTGACGCTTTCCCACGCGCCGCGGGCCGTGATGCCCATCTTCTTGTGGTCGTAGCCGACCGATCCGCCCGAAGCGAATGCATCGTCGAGCCAGAAGCCGTAATCGGCAGAGATCGCGTTTGCGTAGTCGGAGAAGGTGGCCGTGCCCTTGTCGGCCGCCACCACGAGGTACGGGTCCGAATCGTCAAGGCGCACCACTTCGGGGGGCGGCACCAGCTTGCCGGAGACGAGGTTGTCGGTCAGGTCGAGCAGGCCACGCAGGAAGGTCTGGTAGCACGCCACGCCTTCAGCCAGGAACGCATCGCGATCGGTGGCCGGGGGCGGGCGCTTGACGATGAACCCGCCCTTGGAGCCCACCGGCACGATGACCGTGTTCTTGACCATCTGCGCCTTCATCAGTCCCAGCACCTCGGTGCGGAAGTCCTCGCGCCGGTCCGACCAGCGCAGGCCGCCGCGCGCGACACGACCGCCGCGCAGATGCACGCCTTCCACGCGAGGCGAGTAGACCCAGATCTCGAACATCGGGCGTGGCTCGGGCAGGCCCTGAACCAGCGCCGGGTTGAACTTGAACGAGACGTACGGCCGTGGCATGCCGTCCGCGCCGCGATGGAAATAGTTGGTGCGCACGGTGGCGCTGATCACGTTGAGGAACAGCCGCAGGATGCGGTCCTCATCGAGGTTGGGCACCTGGTCGAGCGCGGCCTCGATATCGGCCAGAAGCTTCTTGCTGCGCGAATCGTCCGGCGTGCTGGTCATGGCAACGGCAGGATCGAAGCGCGTGACGAACAGCGACACGAGCATGGCCGCGATGCCCGGGTTTGCGGTCAGCGCCCGCTCGATATACGCGTTGCTGAACGTGGACCCGACCTGGCGCAGGTACTTGGCATAGGCACGCAGGATCGTCACGTCGCGGGCGGCGAGGCCTGCCCGCAGCACCAGCCGGTTGAAGTCGTCGTTCTCGATCTCGCCGTTCCAGGCACGCCCGAAGGCGTCCTCGAACAGCGGCTTGGCGCGCTCGATTTCAACCTCGAATGGCTGACTGTCCTGGTCGGTGGCGATCTCCAGGCCGAAATCGTGAATCCACACCGGGGCGCCGGCGTCGAGTTCGATCAGGTAGGGCCGCTCCTCGTCGACGCGCACGCCAAGGTGTTCGAGCATCGGCAGGCTGGCCGACAGCGCGATCGGCTCCCCGGCGCGGAACACCTTGAAGCGGAACGCGCCGGGCGCGGCTTCGATCGGGCGGTACAGGTTCATGGCCAGTCCGTGCGGATGCTGGCGTGCGTGTTCCATCAGTTCGATATCGCGCACGGCGGTGCGGGCCGGGTAGTCCTCGCGGTAGCCGGCCGGGAACGAGTCGCCATAGCGGTGCAGCAGCCGGTTGCCTTCCTCCTCGCCACGACTCTCGTGTAGCGCGGCGGCGAGATCGTCCTGCCAGCGGCGCGTGGCCTGCACGATCCGTTCCTCGAGCTCGCGCGTGTCGACCTCGGGCATGGTTCCCGGCCTGCCGCGCACCGTGATCTGGATGCGCGCGAGCGGCGACTCCGACAGCAGCGGCGTGAACTCGCAGCCCGTACCGTTGAAGGTCTGCATCAGCAATTTCTGGATGCGCTGGCGCAGGTCGGTGTTGTACTTGTCGCGTGGCACGAAGGCCAGGCACGAGATGAAGCGGTCGAATCGGTCACGCCGGACAAACAGCCGGGTGCGCTGATGCTCCTGCAGCCGCAGGATGCCAAGCGTGATGTCGAACAACTCGTCCTCTTCCGCCTGGAACATGTCGTCGCGCGGGAACTGCTCGAGGATCGTGACCAGCGACTTGTACAGGTGCCCTTTGGTCAGGAAGCCGGCGCGCGACAGGATGTTGGCGCACTTGCGGCGCACCAGTGGGATCTCGGTGGTGCTGACCATATACGCCGTGGACGTGTACAGGCCCACGAAGCGCCGTTCGCCGAACAGCTTGCCATTGGCATCGAGCAGCTTGACGCCGATGTAGTCGAGATAACCGGGCCGGTGCACCGTTGCGCGCGAGTTGGCCTTAGTCAGGAAGATCGGCGATGCGCCTTCGATGATGCTGCGGGCGGCCTCCGGCAGCAGCGTGACGTCTTCCGCCGCCGGGTCGCGCAACGCTTCGCGCAGAATGCCGGAGCCTGAGCCCTGCACGCCGCGTAGCAGGTACTGGCCGTCGCGCGTGATCAGCTCATAGTCGCGATGGCCAAGGAACGTGAAATGGTCATCGAGCATCCATTCGAGAAAGGCCCGCGCTTCCACCGATTCCGGCGTGGCGGCGTCGGACGCGCTGGCCATGTTGCCGATCGTGTCGCGTGCGACCTGCCTCATGCGCGGCCAGTCTTCCACAGCGGCGCGTACATCTCCAAGGATGCGCGCGATGCTGTTGCGCAGCGATTCGAGCTGCGTGGCGTCGCCGGTTCGGTCAACTTCGAAATGGATGAACGATTCGAGCCGGCAGTTGCCGGTGGCGGCTTCGCTGCCCCCAAGGCCGATGCTCTCGATGCCGCCGCGCGCATCGCGGCAGACGCGGAATATCGGGTGGAGCGCCGAGTGCAGCGTCAGGCCGTGCCGGTTGATCTCGGTGGTCACCGAATCGACCAGGAACGGCATGTCGTCGTTGACGATCTCTACGACCGTGTGGTCCGAATGCCAGCCGTGCTCTTCAAGGTTCGGATTGTAGATGCGCAATCGCGCGGTGCCCGGCACAAACTTCTGCGCCGTCTGCCAGTGCGCCATCGCCGCGCCGTAGAGGTCGGCCACATTGCGTGCGAGCAGGTCCCCGGCATCGGCCAGATCGTAGTAGTGACGCAGCAGCGGCTCGACGATCCCGAACGTCGCGGCGGGCAGCCGCTCACGCGCCAGAGCGACCAGCTCCTCCAGCAACTGCGCAACCTTTTCTTCGTTTTCCGGGGGCATGACGTTTCCTCGGTGGTGTGCCGGTGCATGCTCACACTGTAGGAAAGATTTCCCGTGCCCGGGTGACAAAACGAAAACGCCCCGCACAGGCGGGGCGTGATGGTGTGTGGGGGATGACTGTGCCGACTGTTCCGACGGTTTCGGTGGTTTCGACGGTTCAGGCGGTGATGGCCTGTTGCGCGACGCGGCGGACTTCGTCAGGCACGACCATCGACAGTTCGTGCTTCTCCCACGCAGCGTGGCGGCTATGCCGCGCGGCATGGTCCTGCAGCGTGGCCGTCATGCGGTGCAGCAGGCCGCTGAGTGCCGCGCGCTCCGTCGTGCCAAACTGGCCAACCGACACCGAATGCAATGCCTTGATCGCCTGTGCCGCGCGCTTGAGTCGCGCAGCGGCGGCGGGTGCGATGAGCGGCGTGCCGTCGGCACCGAAGTCGAGCCAGCCATCGTCGGCCAGCTCGCGCAGCAATCGTTCGCTCTGTTGCACATCCAGGAAGATGGCGGCTTCGCACGGACGGCCACGCGTGAAATCTCCGTGGCGGATTGCCCGCAACAGCAACCATTTGGGATAGGTCAGGCCCGATACGCTCAGGGTCTGTTCAAGCGCGCCTTGCCAGGCCGTAACGGCCCCTATAAGCGCGAGTACTGCGGGTTCGTGGATGTCGAGTGATTTGGGCTGCATTAGCTCAGGTCTCCCATATCTGGGTGCCGCTGGCGCAGTCCAGGCCGGTGCTTTGGCCGGCCCGGGCGGCTTGCGCGCCTGCCTCTCAACGCGGGCAGGTCACGCCTTTGTACTGCTCGAAAACTTGGTAGGCCGAACACTAGCAGCAATGTAAAGACATTGGTGTGACAAACCGGATAAGGCCGGGTATGTCCTAGTCATTCTTTTGGATGAGGGGCAGCACGCGCCGCTTGGCCAGTCTTTCGTGTGGCTGGGGCGGACGATGGACGTGAGAGGCCAGTGCATTGGCGATCACTGTGATTGCACGTGATGCCTGGCAACGGTTCGGGTAGGGGATTGGGCCGGCACTGCGGCAGGTCACGATCGCACGCGAGACCGGTATCCCGCGCATCCGCAGCAGCGGGTGGATCGCTGACCGGCGTAGAAAAGAAAAAGTCCCCGCCTGAGAACGGGGACTTTTTGGGAAGGGCGCCGGTTATTCCTTCTTGGCGCCGTCAGTGTACGGGTCAAACTTGCCCGACTTCGCACCGTCGGTGTACGGATCGTACTTGCCAGTCTTTGCGCCGTCGGTGTACGGGTCGGCCTTCTTCGGGGCCAGTTCCGACTTGGTCGACTTCTTGGCACCATCGGTGTACGGGTCGAACTTGCCGGACTTGGCAGCGCTCTGGTTCGGGTTGGCCTTGTCCTTGGAGTGAGCACCGCTGTAAAGATCGCCACCTTCCGTGTAGTTCTTCTGCGCATGGGCCAGTTGCATGGTGCCCAAGGCAGCCAGAGCGGCAACCATCAGCGTCGGTACGGTCTTCTTCAGCATCATCATCCTCACAGGTAACTGCCGGGTCTGTGGGCCCGGCGGAACAAGAAAAAATGGCTTTATCTGTACTGTACCGGGGATCGCGACGGCTCGCCTAGCGAAAGTTGTAGTAACAATGTTCGGGCGACGAGACAGCCACACCGTGTGACTGCCTCGTGGCGTTTTGCCTTATTCCAGCGTGATGTTCTGGTCCGTGGCGATCTTCTTGCGCAGTTCCAGCTCGCGCTTGATCTGGGCGGCGTACTGTTGCTGCGTGTTGCCGTCCGGATAGGCGCCGGCGTCGTGCAGACGCTTCTTCACGTTCGGGTCCTGCAACGCCTTGACCGCCGCGTCATGCACCTTCGCGACGATCGCGGCCGGCGTGCCGGCAGGAGCGACCAGGCCATACCAGGCCATGTTGTTCATGTCCTTCATGCCTTCCTCGGCGAAGGTCGGCACATTGGGCAGGCCTTCCACACGCTTGGGCGCGGCCACGGCCAGTGCGCGCAGCTTGTCGCTCTGGATGAACGGCATCGACGACGGCAGGTTATCGAACTGCGCGTTCACCTGGCCGGCCAGCGTGTCGTTCAGTGCCGGGCCCGATCCGCGGTACGGAATATGGACCATGTCGGTCTTGGTCATGTACTTGAACAGCTCGCCGTCGAGGTGCGAAATGCTGCCCTTGCCGGCCGATGCATAGCTGTATTTGCCCGGATTCGACTTCAGCAGCGCGACGAATTCCTTCAGGTTCTTCGCCGGCACCTTCGGATTCACGGTCAGCACATTCGGCACGTTCACGAGGTTCGTGATCGGCGCGAAGTCCTTGAGCGGGTCATACGGGTTCTTTGGATTGGTGGCCGGGTTCGTGGCCATCGTGCTGACCGTGGCAATGCCCAGCGTGTAGCCGTCCGGTGCGGCCTTGGCCAGTGCATCGGCGCCGATCGCGCCGCCGCCACCGCCACGGTTTTCCACGACCACCGGCTGACCCAGTTCGCGGCCGAGTGCGTCGGACACGGCGCGGCCGACGATGTCAGTGGTGCCGCCCGCCGCAAACGGTACGATCAGGCGGATCGGCTTGGTCGGGTAGGACTGTGCGTGAGCGATGCCGGCCGTCAGGCCAACGGCGGTCAGGGCGGCTACGGCGCCCGCATTCAGGACTGCTTTCAAGAGATGCCTCCAGGTGTTGCTTGTTGTGCAGGTTCCGCGATACGGAACAAAGTTCCGTGATGTGCGTCGACGGGCATTCAACCGTGAAAACGTGAGGGCAGGAAATCAGGGAGAACCCGGGGATGCACGCAAGAGAGCGTACCGGATGAAGAGGGCGCTGAAGCAGGAAAGCAAAAGGCCGAAAGCATCGCTGCTTTCGGCCTTTCTTGAATTCGCTGGTGGGGCGTGAGTGACTCGAACACTCGACCTACGGATTAAGAGTCCGCTGCTCTACCAACTGAGCTAACGCCCCAACGAAGAAAAAGATTGTAGCAAGGTACCGAATACTGCGCAAGCCCCCTGCGTGCTTTTTTTCGTCGATACGCCATGTGCCGCTCAATGTGCCGCTTACAATGCGCCCAACCTCAATAGCTTCCATCCGTCATGCACGCCCGTGTACTGCGCTATCTAGATGAAGTCGTGCGCCGTGGTTCCATCCGCCGTGCAGCCGAGCATCTGCACGTGGCGCCGACCGCCATCAATCGGCAGATTCTTGAGCTTGAGGCCGAACTGGGCGCACCGCTGTTCGATCGCATCAACAAGCGCCTGCACCTGACGCCGCTTGGCGAGATGGTGCTGGCCCACGTCCGGCAGACCCTGCGCGAGCACGAGGCATTGCGTGCGCGCGTTGCCGAGATCAAGGGTGCCCGGCGTGGCATGGTCACGGTGGCAACCACCTCGGGCCTGGCTGGATCGCTGCTGCCGTCGTTGGTGCATGACTTCCGGCAGCATCATCCGGGCATCGTCGTGCGCGTGGCGGACCTGTCGGTCAATGGCATCGTGGCAGCGGTGGAGCAGGGCGATGCCGATCTGGGGCTGGGCTATGACCTGCCCGAGGTGGCTGCTTTCCGCGTGGTGGCGAGCCGTGACTGGTCGATTGGCGCGGTGGTGGCGCCCGGACATCCTCTGGCGATGCAGCCTTCTACGCGGCTGGAGGAGTGCGCGGGCTACCCACTGATCCTGCCGGCGCCGTCGCTGTCGATCCGCGCGCTCGTCGATGACGCGTTTGCGCGGCAGTCGATCGAAGTGTCGGCGGCCGTGGAATCGACCTCGGTCGTGCTGATTCAGCGGCTGGTGGCGGCGGGCGCCGGGGTGGCGTTGCTCAATCCGCTCGATGTCATGGAGGAGCGCGCGCGCGGCTCGGTGGTATTCGTGCCGCTGCGCGATGGCGATCTGCGCCAGCAGACGCTCCGGCTGGTCGCGCGTGCCCGCGCGCCACTGAGCCCTGCGGCCGAGCTGATGGCCGATCGCATTGGCACCGTGCTGGCGGGGCTGTTCCGGTAGGGGGGGGCATGTCCACAATTTGTGGACACCCAATGCGAAATTCTGCGCTTTTGGTGTCCAGTGAGGCCGCAGTAGACTGCGCACGTTCACAACCCATGCACACCCCCTCATGTTTTTGATCCTTCAGCACGCCGACGTACTGGTCACCATGGACGCGCAGCGGCGCGAGATCGCCGACGGCGCGCTTGTCGCCAACGGCCCCGCTGTCGAATGGGTGGGACCCACGGCCGAACTGCCCGAGCAATATCGCCGCCTGGCCGACGAAGGTCGCGCCGAGGTGATCGACATGCGCGGGCACGTGGTCATGCCCGGCCTGGTCAATACGCATCACCACATGTACCAGAGCCTGACGCGCGCCGTGCCGGCGGCGCAGGACGCCGAGCTGTTCGGGTGGCTGACCAATCTTTACATGCTCTGGTCGCACCTGACGCCGGAGATGATCCGCGTGTCGACGCAGACTGCGATGGCCGAGCTGATGCTGTCGGGCTGCACGACCACGAGCGATCACCTGTACCTGTATCCGAACGGCTCGCGTCTTGACGACTCCATCGAGGCCGCCGGGCAGATCGGCATGCGCTTTCACGCGGCGCGCGGCTCGATGAGCGTCGGCCGCAGTCAGGGCGGCCTGCCGCCCGATGTCGTCGTGGAGACGGAGGCGGCGATCCTGCGCGATAGCCAGCGGCTGGTCGAGCAGTATCACGATGCATCGCGCCACGCGATGCTGCGCGTGGTGCTGGCGCCGTGCTCGCCGTTTTCGGTATCGCGCGACCTGATGCGGGAATCGGCAACGATGGCGCGTCACTATGGTGTGTCGCTTCACACGCACCTTGCGGAAAACGACAACGACATCGCCTATTCGCGCGAGAAGTTCGGCATGACCCCTGCGCAGTACGCCGAGGATCTCGGCTGGGTCGGCCACGACGTGTGGCACGCGCACTGCGTCAAGCTCGACGAGGAGGGTGTGGCGCTGTTCGCTCGCACCGGTACCGGTGTGGCGCATTGCCCGTGCTCGAACATGCGGCTGGCCTCGGGGATCGCGCCGATCCGCCGCATGCGCGATGCGGGCGTTCCGGTGGGGCTCGGAGTCGATGGCAGTGCATCGAACGACGGCGCGCATATGCTTGGCGAAGCGCGCCAGGCGATGCTGCTGCAACGCGTCGGCTACGGCCCCGCGGCGATGAGCGCGCGCGAGGCGCTGGAGATTGCGACGCTCGGTGGCGCACGCGTGCTGAATCGCGATGATATTGGCGCGCTGGCGCCGGGCATGTCGGCCGACATCGTCGCTTTCGACATGTCGGGAGTCGGCTATGCCGGGGCCGGGCACGACCCTGTTGCGGCGCTGGTGTTCTGCACGCCCGGCAATGTGTCGACGAGCATCATCAACGGCCGCGTAGTAATCCGCGACGGGCAGTTGTTGACGGCGGACCTGCCGAACGTGCTCTCGGATCACCGGCGTCTGGCGCGCACGCTGTTCGAGCGTGCGCAGGCAGCCGGAGTCTGACTGGCGGTCTCATGATCGGGCGTTTGGTGCGCGGGTCGCATCAAACGCTTGCCGCATCGGCGTGAGCATCGGCGCGATTGACGGAGTGGGGCGCCAACGCGCGATTCCAACGCTCCGATTCCAACGCACCAAAGCAAAAAGGCCGGAAGCATTGCTGCTTCCGGCCTTTTTGATGTCTGGTGGGGCGTGAGTGACTCGAACACTCGACCTACGGATTAAGAGTCCGCTGCTCTACCAACTGAGCTAACGCCCCGACGAAGACCGAGATTATAGCAGCATTTCTGGCTTTGTCAAATCTTTCGTGCGGGATCGTTCAGTCTCGCTCAGTCCGGCCGCACATGGCACTGACACACACACCAGCCATGCTCGTCAGCGGCGTGCATCGTGCGGCTGGAGGCGCCCGACCTCACGACGATGATTGAGACACATCGCATTCTCATAGCGTAACGCTGGGGAACCCGGACGATTTCCGCAAAGCCATGTTAGGATTCTTCTCCACTTGCATATGGAGGGCTGTGACGATGGATATCAAATTCCAAGAGCAAGACCGCTACGACATCAACAACGAGGGTTTGCTGTTCCACGCGATTGTCGATGGTGAGCAAGTGACCTGTGTGGTGACGCGCGAAGCGCTGTGGGAAGGCTTCAGTGCCGACCAGGTGCTGTCGCTTGAAGAAGCTTTCCGTGCCGGTCGTGAGACGATCGAACGCGCGGCCGTGGTGCTGATCGAGCAGGGCATGCCCCAGCCGATCGTGGTCAAGCGCGCGCACGTGGCGCCGGTCTGAGGTCGGCGGCAGCAAGCACCCTCCGCCGCCGGCTTCGGTCGCGCTTCAACTGCAGACCGGCCGGCGCGCTATATCCCTACCGTTCCTCGTATTTCATTCAGAGTCTGGTTGTCTGGAGTGCCGCTCAGGCAGGATTTTTCGTGTCTGGCGCATCAGCTTGTGGCGAACGCTTCACGGTTGCCACGGTTTCGGCTGTTTTGCCAGCTCCCGGACGCTGCGCGCATTCCTCGAAAATCCGCGCCTGGCAGTGCGCGCAGATCTCGGGCGAGAGCGTCGCGATGATCGTGTGCAGCGCCTGCCGCTTGGTCGGGAAAATATGGTCGCGGCCGAGCTTGCCGGTGAAGCCGGTCTGTTCCCAGGTTTCCAGCACCTGCGTGCGTGGACGGTGGAAGTAGAGATCGCCACCGGCCGCGCGCCGCTCGGCAAGTTCCGCTTCCCACATCTCCGCACCGGCCAGATCGATGAAATTCATGCTCTTGGTCATCGCCAGCAGATGCTTCTGGCTGGCGTTGACCGTGCGCAGCCAGTGCAGGCGGTCAGTCACATATTGCACGGCGCCGAAGTAGATCGCGCCCTCCATGCGCAGCAGTTTCAACTGTGGGCATTCGGGCTGCGGTCTGCGCAGTTCGTCCAACGGGGTGAAGCGTCGGCCCGGATCGTCGGCGTCGGGCACCAGGCTGCGCACGGCCGGGCGCGAAGTGCGATACAGGTAGGCCACGAGGGAGAGGATCGTCCCGAGCAGCACCGCGACTTCCAGGCGGATCGCCAGCGTGGCGACAAATGTGCCCACCGCTATCGCAAACTCGGTGCGCGATAGCTGGGCGATGCGGCGCAGGCGCTTGAAGTCGAACAGTCCCCAGGCCACGTGCAGCAGCATGGCCGAGATGGCCGCGAGCGGGATCTGCGCCAGCAGCGGGGCGCTGACCGTGACGAGCACCACCAGGAGCAGCGCGGAGAACACGCTGGCCAGTGGCGTCTGCGCACCGGCCTCGAAGTTCGGCATCGAGCGGTTCAATGACCCGCACGAGATATAGCCGGAGAAGAATCCGCCGGCGATGTTCGATAGCCCCTGGCCGATGAACTCGCGGTTGGCGTCGATGTGCTGGCCCGAGCGCAGCGCCACCGCCTTGGCGATCGAGATGGACTGGCCGAGTGCGACGATCGTCAGCGCGGACGCGATACCAAGCAGGTCCGGCACGGTGCGCCAGTTGATATCGGGAAGATGTAACGGGGGGATCGCCGATGGAATCGGTCCCACCACGTTCACGTGCTTCACGCCACCCCAGCCGGTGGTGTTGAGCAGCAGCGCGACGCCGTAGCCGGCCAGCAGCCCGAGCAGCATGAACGGCGTGCGCCGCGATATCCGCTTGAAGGTCAGCGTGACTGCGAGCGTCACGGCGCCGACGGTCAGTGCGTTGCCGTTGACCGTGTCGAGATTGTCGATCAGGAAGCGCACCACGCCAAAGGCGCTCGTGCCCGTCGGCACGGCCAGCGCGAACAGATCCTTGAGCGCATACAGCCCGATCAGCGTTGCCGCGCCGCACGTGAAGCCGAGCAACACTGACGGCGAAATGAAGTTGGCCAGCGACCCAAGCCGCAAGGCGCCAACCGATAACTGCAGGACGCCGACGAGCATCGTGACCGCCAGTGCCAGCGAAACGTACGCCGGACTTCCCGCAAACGCCACCGGGCTCAGCATCGCGAACAGCGCGAGCGAATTGGCATTGGTCGGCCCCGACATCACATGCCAGCTCGATCCGAACAGTGCCGCGACGATGCAGGGGATTACGGCCGTGTAGATGCCGTACTGCGGCGGCAGGCCTGCCAGCGTGGCAAACGCCACGCCTTGCGGTAGCACCAGCACGGCGCCGAGCAGGCCGGCGAAGAGATCGGCGCGCAGCGTCAGCGGCGTGACGCGCCGGAACCATGGAAACCAGCGCTCCAGAGTCGGAGAGGGGCGCATCGCCTCAGTCGAGTGCGACCGTGGCGACAACCGGTGTATGGTCGGACGGCTGCTCCCAGCGGCGCGGGTCCTTGTCGATGACGCATGTCGTGCACTGCTGTGCCAGGCCGGCTGACAGCAGGATATGGTCGATGCGCAGCCCGGCGTTGCGGCGGAAGCCCATCATGCGGTAATCCCACCACGAGAACATCTTCTCGGGCTGTTCGAACATGCGGAACGAATCGACCAGGCCCAGCCCGATCAACGCCTTGAAAGCATCGCGCTCCTGCGGCGAGACCAGGTTCTGACCCTCCCACTTGGCCGGGTCGTGGACGTCGCGATCTTCCGGGGCGATGTTGAAATCGCCCAGCAGTGCGAGCTTCGGATAGCGGGCCATCTCGGCGCGCAGCCAGTCGGTCATGGCCTTGAGCCAGTCGAGCTTGTAGACGAACTTGTCCGAATCGAGTGCCTGGCCGTTCGGGAAATACGCGCTGATCAGGCGCACGTCGCCATAGGTGCCCGCGATCACGCGCTGCTGCGCGTCTTCGTAGCCGGGGATATTGCGCACGATGTCGGTCGGCTCGGGCATCGCGGCGCTACGGGCCACGATCGCCACGCCGTTATAGGTTTTCTGGCCTGTGAAGATGCTGCGGAAGCCGGCAGCCTCCAGTTCGGCCAGCGGGTACTTGTCGTCGGGCAGCTTCAGTTCCTGCAGGCACAGCGCGTCGACCGGCGTGCCCGCAGCATCCTGCGCGCCGAGCCATTGCAGCACCTGGGGCAGGCGGACTTTGAGGGAGTTGACGTTCCAGCTCGCGATTCTCATATCTGGTTGTTCTGTGGATTGTCGTTGCCATCGGGTGCGTCGATGCTGGCGCCCATGCCGCCAAGCAGGTCGCGCCGATCAAGGATCGCGAAGGCGATCTCCGGGTGGGCTTCCATGCTGCGCCGGATCGCCGCCGGTATCGCCTGCTTCGTCTTGCGGCACAGGCCCGGCTGATCGGCCAGTTCGATGCGAAAGCCGCGGGTGGTGCGTACCACGTTGTCGCTCGGTGTGATCGTGACCACTATGCCGAGCAGTTCGTGCATCTTCGCCTTCATCCGCTCGAGTTCATCCAGTGTCGCAATGCTCTCGAGCCGATCGACCAGCTTCTTTTCTTCCTGCTGCGTGAGCCGCAGGATGCGCTGGTCGGCGTGCGGGTCCGCCAGCAGTACTTCTCGGTTGCAGACGCAGGCGCCCGGCGGACATTCCTTGCGGATCGGGATGTTCATGGCCGGGCACCGGGGGCGAGGTGCGCGTCAGGCCGCCGCCGCCACTTCTGTCATACCGCCGTGTCTCAGCAGCGCATCGATCTGGGGCGCGCGGCCGCGGAACGCCACGAACGATTCCATCGCCGGGCGGCTGCCGCCCACCGAAAGGATCTCGCGGCGATAGCGTTCGCCAGTGGCGGCATCGAGCACGCTGCCCGAAAGCTGCGCGGCTTCCTCGAATGCGGCATAGACGTCGGCGGACAGCACCTCGGCCCACTTGTAGCTGTAGTAGCCGGCCGCGTAGCCGCCCGCAAAGATGTGGCTGAACGTGTTCGGCCAGCGCGACAGCGGCGATTGCGGCACCACATGCTTGGTGTCGTTGATCTGGCGCGACAGGTCCAGCACCGACACCGCACCTTGCGGGTTGTAGTCGGTGTGCAGGTGCATGTCGAACGACGAGAACACGATCTGGCGCAGCGTCATCATGCCGTTCTGGAAGTTCTTCGCGGCCAGCATGCGGTCGAACAACACGCGCGGCAGCGGAGTGCCGGTGTCCACGTGGGCCGTCATCGTCGACAGCACCTCGTATTCCCAGCAGAAATTTTCCATGAACTGCGACGGCAGTTCCACGGCGTCCCACTCCACGCCGTTGATGCCGGATACGCCAAGGTCGCCCACCTGCGTCAGCATGTGGTGCAGGCCGTGGCCGAACTCGTGGAACAGCGTGATGACTTCGTCGTGCGTGAACAGCGCGGGCTTGTCGCCAACCGGCGCCGTGAAGTTGCAGGTCAGGTAGGCCACCGGGGTCTGCACGGTGCCGTTGCCGCGTTCCTTGCGGCCGCGCGCATCGTCCATCCAGGCCCCGCCGCGCTTGCCTTCACGGGCGTACAGGTCGATATAGAACTGGGCGAGCAGGGCGCCTTGCGGCGACACCACGCGGAAGAAGCGCACGTCCTTGTGCCAGGTCTGCGTCGTGTCCGGCTGGATCTTGACCGAGAACAGCTTCTCGGCCACGCCGAACAGGCCTTCGAGCACCTTCGGCTCCTGGAAGTACTGCTTTACCTCGTCATCGGAGAACGAATAGCGCTTCTGGCGCAGCTTCTCCGACGCATAGGCCACGTCCCACGGCTCGATCTTGTCCAGGCCCAGTTCGGCGGCGGCAAACTCGCGCAGCTCGGCCCAGTCGCGCTCGGCGAACGGACGCGCCTTGACGGCGAGTTCGTCGAGGAACTTGAGCACTTCGGCGGGCGACTCGGCCATCTTCGGCACCAGCGACACTTCGCCGTAGTTGTTGTAGCCGAGCATGCGCGCTTCTTCACCGCGCAGGGTCAGTTGCTCGCGCATATTGGCGGTGTTGTCCCAGTCCGCCTGGCCGCTGCTGTACTGCTGCCCGAGCTCGGAGGCGCGCGTCACGCTGGCCTCGTACATGGTCTGGCGCAGCGCGCGGTCGTCCGCGTACTGCAGCACCGGGAAGTACGACGGGAAGTGCAGCGTGAACTTCCAGCCGGCCTTTTCATCCTTCTGTGCAGCCAGCGCGGCGGCTTCCAGGGCGTCGGCCGGAATGCCGGACAGGCGCGCTTCGTCCTCTATATAGAGAGCGTAGCCGTTGGTGGCGTCCAGCACGTGATCGGAGAACGCCTTGGACAGTTGCGCCTGCTGTTCCTGGATTTCGGCGAAACGCGGCTTCTGGTCCTCGGGCAGTTCGGCGCCGCCCAGGCGGAAACCGCGCAGTTCGTTCTCGAGCAGTTGCTTGCGCGCCGGCGACAGGCCGGCGAACTCGGGGCCCGCGGCCACGGCCTTGTACTTTTCGTACAGGGCCAGGCTCTGGCC
Source organism: Cupriavidus sp. (assembly GCA_019236395.1). Classification (GTDB taxonomy): domain Bacteria; phylum Pseudomonadota; class Gammaproteobacteria; order Burkholderiales; family Burkholderiaceae; genus Cupriavidus. Next base: position 6,846 of record JAFAJB010000005.1, on the reverse strand, counting down.
CAGCGACGACCAGAACTCGGTCATGCGGGGCAGGTTGTCGGCGTGGGCGCGGCGCAGTTCGGGGGTGTCGGCTACTGCGCTCAGGTGGCCGACCACGCCCCAGGCGCGGCCGAGTGGTTCGGTGGCGGTCTCAAGCGCCTCGACGGCACTGGACCAGGTGGCCGGCGTGGCCTGATTCTCGGCGAGCGCGACGGCGGCCTGCGCCTGGCCCAGCAGCACGTCCAGCGCCGGGCCGATGTGCTCGGGCCGGATCTCCGCAAAACGCGGCAGGTCGGCGAAGTCAAGCAGCGGGTTGTTGGCGCGGTCGGTGGTATCAGTCATGGCGATTCCCAGAGTTGGTTGCCTGGATGCGGCATTACAGGTGCAAGATGAGGCCTTTGCACCGAAATATCCAGTACGACTTTCCTATTGGCGCGATTGACCCATCGCTCAGGCGATGCCGGCTTCGCGTTCCGCGGCTTCCAGCGTGTTGATCAGCAGCATCGTGATCGTCATCGGACCCACGCCGCCTGGCACCGGCGTGATATGGCCGGCTACCTCGCGCACACCGGCAAAGTCCACGTCGCCGCACAGCTTGCCGGCGTCGTCGCGGTTCATGCCCACGTCAATCACCACGGCGCCGCGCTTGACGATGTCGGGCGTGATGATGTTGCGGCGGCCCACGGCGGCCACGATCACGTCTGCGTCGCGGGTATGGGCGGCCAGGTCACGCGTCTTGCTATTGCAGATCGTCACGGTCGCACCTGCCTGCAGCAGCATCATGGCCATCGGCTTGCCGACGATGTTCGAGGCGCCGACCACCACGGCGCGTGCGCCGCGCAGCGGATACTGGATTGATTCGAGCATCTTCATGCAGCCGTACGGCGTGCACGGGCGGAACAGCGGGGCGCCGGTCATCAGGGCGCCGGCATTGGCCACGTGGAAGCCGTCCACGTCCTTTTCAGGGGCGATCGCTTCCAGCACCTTGTGGCTGTCGATATGCTTGGGCAGCGGAAGCTGGACCAGGATGCCGTGGATCTTCGGGTCGCGGTTCAGTTCGTCGATGCGGGCCAGCAGATCGGCCTCGGACAGATCGGCCGGGTAGCGGTTCAGCGACGAGTGGAAGCCGTTGTCCTCGCAGGCCTTCACCTTGTTGCGCACGTAAACCTGGCTGGCGGGGTCTTCGCCAACGAGCACCACGGCCAGGCCCGGCTGGTGGCCGGCGGCGGTCAGGCGCGCGGCGCGCTGGGCGGCCTCGGCGCGGATTTGTTTGGCAAGGGCGTTACCGTCGATCAGGTGAGCGGACATGGGGATAGGTGACTGGAGAGGCTTCGGAAACGGGGGCGGGCGGCGGGCGCGGGGCGCGGCGTCGCCAGCAAAACCCGGATTATAAAGGGGTTGCCTGAATTCAGGACCGCCTTGATCAGATACAACCCAGCGCCGGCCGGGGCTGCTAGCATCCGCCGATGCACATCGACGATTCTTCAATTCGGGCCCTGCTGGCTACCTGGCCGCTTCCGACGCTCTCCGTGGCGATGCTCGCCTGGGTAGTGTCGCAGCGGCCGTGGCGGCTGCTTCGGCAGGAACCGCTGCAGCACGCCTGGTTCGGCACGCTCGTATTCCTGATCCTGCTCTGGTCGGCGCGGGCGACGGTGGGGAGCGGCGTGGTGATCCAGTTGATGGGCGCCTCGCTGGCCGTGACGATGTTCGGGCTGCCGCTGGCGATGCTGACGCTGGCCATCGTCGATCTGGTGTCGCTGCTGGGGCTGGCCTATCTGATGGGGCAGGGCTGGCAGGACATCGCCTGGATATCTCTGGCGCCGCGCTACATCTGGATGGCGGCGGTGCCGGGGCTGGTGACCGCCGCGCTGCAGGCGCTGATGCGGCGCCGGCTGCCACATCATCCGTTCATTTTCATTCTCGGGAACGGGTACTTTGCCCCGCTGGTGGCGGCGATCGTCGCGGGTGGGCTGCGCACGCTGTGGCAGTTCCATATGGGGCTGCCGCACGCCGGTCTGGCGATGGGCGACAGCCTGACCGGCGCCGTGATCATCGCATTTGGCGAGGCATTCCTGACGGGGATGCTGGTGGCGATCTTCGTCGTCTATCGCCCGCAATGGGTGCTGACGTTCTCAGACGAGGACTACCTGAACGGGAAGTAGGAAGGGGGAAGCAGGAAGGCAGGGGAGCGGGCGCGCGGCGCGAGCGCCTTCCCCCGTCGCCGGTGATGCCCGAGCGGGCCCAGGGCGCCGAACGGCGGGCACGGGCCCCGCGGTCAGCCGCGAAGCCCGTCGGCAGATCAGGCGTTGCGCGAAAGCGCCAGGCGCAGCAGGTCCGCCACCGTGTTGACGTTGAGCTTTTCCATGATGTTGGCGCGGTGCGCCTCCACGGTCTTGATGGAAATGCCCAGGTCGTCGGCGATCTGCTTGTTCAGGCGGCCGGCCACGATGCGCTCGAGCACCTGCTGTTCGCGCGTGGTCAGCTTGCTCAGCAGATCCTTGGCGGCGCGCTGCTCGCGGGCGGCCGAGTGATCGGTCCGGGCCTTCTGCAGCATCCGTTCCACCAGCGCACGCAGCTCCGACTCGTCGAATGGCTTCTCGATAAAGTCGATCGCGCCGCGCTTCATCGTCGATACCGCCATCGGCACGTCGCCGTGGCCCGTGATGAAGACGATCGGGATATCGATGTTCTCGGCAATCATGCGCTCCTGCAGTTCCGGGCCGCTCATGCCGGGCATGCGGACGTCCAGGATCAGGCACGAAACCTGGCTGGCGTCGTAAGCGGACAGGAACTGCTCGGCGCTGTTGAAGCTGCGCACCTGGTAGCCGTTGCCCTCGAGCAGCCAGGTCAGCGAGTCACGCATGGCTTCATCGTCGTCGACGATGAAAACGGTCTCGCCACGATGAGGCGTGGGGCTGGGCGTTGCGGTCATGAAGTCTCCTGGGGCAAAGTCGTTTGCAACGAAGTGTAACTGCACTGCGGCACCGCGCGTACCCCCAGGCAAACGATTCGGACGGCCTCCCGATGCCCCGCGGCAGAGGGTCGTCCGCTTCGCCCGGGGGCGGCCCGACTACTGTTCGGGCAGCGCTGGCTGCAGCGGCAGTGTGATTTTAAACGTACAGCCGATGCCGTCCACATTGTTTTCTACCCAGAGACGGCCCTGGTGCGATTCGATGATCGAGCGGCAGATGTTCAGGCCCATGCCCATGCCGTCCGATTTCGTGCTGAAGAACGGCTCGAACAGGCGCTCCTTGGTGGCTTCGTCCACGCCCGGGCCCTGGTCGATCACGTCGATACAGACGATCGGGCCGAACTCGGCTTGCTCGATGCGCGCATGCAGGCGGACCACGCCGGCAGCCCGCATGGCCGGCAGGCCAGCCATCGCTTCCACGGCATTCTTGAGCAGGTTGACCAGCACCTGCTCGATCAGTACCGGGTCGACGTAAAGCATCATCGGCGGGGCCGGCAGGCGCGTCAGGATCGTCACGCGGCGGCGCGTGGCCTCCAGATCGGCCAGGCCCACGGCGTCGGCCACGATATCGTGCAGCGCGGCCTCGCGCCGCTGCGGCTGGCTGCGTTTCACGAAACCACGGATTCGGCTGATGATCGTACCCGCACGCACGGCCTGCGCGGAGGTCTTCTCCAGCACCGGAATCAGGTCTTCCGGGGTGCTGCGGCCCGAGTGCAGGCGCGCCACGGCGCCCATGCAGTAGTTGTTGATGGCCGCCAGCGGCTGGTTCAGCTCGTGTGCCAGCGACGACGCCATCTCGCCCATCGTGGTCAGGCGGCTCGTGAACTGCAGCCGTTCCTCGTGCTGGCGGGCCATTTCCTCGGCCGCCTTGCGCACCGTGATGTCGGTGGCGATCTGCATTTGCGCCAGGTGGCCGTCCACCCACTGGATGTAGCGGCGGCGCACTTCGAACCATTTCTGCATGTCCGGCACGACCACTTCGCGTGCATCGGATGTGTACGGCATCAGTTCGGAGGCGGGCAGGCCGGCGTAGGCATCGACGAAGTCGGTGTTGTCGCTCGACATCTGTTCCTTGTCCACCTCGTCGCCGGCCAGCTTCAGGTGGCCTTCAGCCTCCCAGCCGAACAATTGCCGGTAATAGCGGTTGGCGAACAGCAGTTCGGCCTTGTCCGTGGCCAGCACCGACACGGCTGCGTCGAGACTTTCCAGCACCGTGGTGAAGCGGTCGTGGGCGGCGGCGAGTTCCTCGCGCGCGCGCTTGGGCTCGGTGATGTCCGTCATCGAGCTCATCCAGCCCGTATGGCGGCCGCGGCTGTCCACCAGCGGCGAGACGTACATGCGCGCGAAGAAGCTGCTGCCGTCGCGGCGCATCACGCGCATTTCGTAGCCAGTGGGCGGCGACTTGCCCTGCAGTGTCAGATCGATCTGCCTCTGCATTTCCTGCTGGTCATTGGGCGGCCAGTAGGGGAAGGGCGGCACGCGGCCCAGCAGTTCGCTCTCCGACCAGCCGGTCATGCGGCAGAACGCCGGGTTCACATAGGTGATGCGGCCGTTCAGGTCCAGTGCACGCAACCCGATCAGCATCGAGTTTTCCATCGCGCGGCGGAACGAGGTCTCGGCCAGCAGCGCGCGCTGCGCCTCGGAGCGGCGGCTCGTGTGGCGCCACATGCTCCACAGGCTCCAGAGCAGGAAGCAGGACAGTCCCACCACCAGCCACAGCAGCATGTTATTGGGCAGGTTCGACGGCGGCGGGTAGGCGTCCGCGCGCAGCGACAGCGAGTGGCCCGGCGGGTCGAGCAGCACTTCGTAGGACAGCGCATTACCCGGCACCGGGCGCACCGAGGTGCTCGCGCGGGTCTGGTTGTTCTTGTCGATCAGCGAGAAGCGGTATCGCTCGGTCAGCTCGGGCGGCAACAGGTGGGTCAGGATGCCGTTGATCGAGTAGAGCGCGCCCAGCGTGCCCAGGAACTCGTTGTCCCGCACGATCGGCACTTCCATCAGCATGAAGCTGTCGCCGCGATCGTTGGTCAGCGGCCGGGAATAGACCACGCGCTGGGTCTCGCGTGCGGCGTCGAACGTATCGAGTACTTCGGGTTCGAGCGGCTGGTCTGCCGATTCACGCAGGCGCGCGGCGAACTCCGACGTCGATGGCAGCGACCAGCGGCCACGGCGCGTGGCGTCGAGCCAGTTGATGAAGACGATTTCCGGGTTCTCGCGCAGGATTTCCTGCGCGGCCGTCCGGTAGGCGCCCTGGTCAAGCTGGGCGGCGGCGATATCGCGCGCCAGCGACGCAAGCTGGTCCTGGTTGCTCAGCAGGGACAGCCGTACGCGCTGCTGCGCCCAGGCCGCGTCACGGTACAGCGCGTCGCGCTGCTGCTGGCGTTCGGTTTCATGCAGCGACCACAGGATGACACCCATCGCCACCGTAAACAGCACGATGGCCACGAGCGGGATGAACATGAACCAGCTCGTCGCGACGAGATTGCGCCAACGCATGAACCAGAGGCGACGCGGGGCGGGGGCCAGCGGGATGCCGCCCCCCACGCCATCGGGGCTCTCGTGTGCCTCGGCTTGATGGTTGCCGTGGGCCGCATCATGGTCGGCATGCGCCACGCCTTGGGGGGCGTCGCTGACGGTGCCGGCAGGGTTCGGTGGCAGGATGGCCGTGCGTAGGCCGGAAAGGATTCGATCTAAAAACTGCATAGGGATTGACGGCTGACCGACCAGTGTATCGGCTTTATTGCGGTGCGTCGCTTGGGGAAAGCGCCTACACGGCACAGGATTCTCGGCACGGGCGCGCGGCCCTGTAGGGTCGGCAGCGGGAGATTTCTGATGCACTGCGGCAATATTCCGCATTATGAGAAATGACTTCGTAATCTGAAAATTTCGCTTGTCATCGGCTGTTGTGCTTCCATAGAATCGCTTCGACCGAACAATGCGGGCGGGCGCCATGCGCTTGCCGAGTACAGGATCTGGGCGATGCACGAGTCATGGCCCCAGGGAGGATCCGGCTCTGGCCACACCGATGCCAGGGCAAGACTCGGCGCTTCGCCGCGACGTCAAAAATCGTCAGACCGGCCGTTGGAGCATCACTCCAACCACTATGTAGGCGCCGGTCAGGAATTCACCAGGAGACAGTCATGTCCGCTGTACCAGAGCAGATCCTCGGCGCCAGCAGCGCCAACGACGCAGATCCCCAGGAAACGCATGAATGGCTGGATGCCCTGCAGGGCGTCCTTAACGCGGAAGGCGCCGAGCGCGCCGCGTTCCTGATCGACAAGCAGATCGAATACGCACGCGTGAACGGCGTTACTCAGCCGTTCCATGCCGAAACGCCGTACATCAACACCATTCCGGTGGAGCAGCAGGCGCGCATTCCGGGCGACCAGGACATCGAGCACCGCATTCGCTCGTACACGCGCTGGAACGCGATGGCCATGGTGCTGCGCGCCAACAAGCACACCAACGTCGGCGGCCACATCTCGTCGTTCGCGTCGGCAGCCACGCTGTATGACGTGGGCTACAACCACTTCTGGCGCGCGCCGTCGGAACAGAGCGGTGGCGACCTGGTCTTCGTGCAGGGCCACTCGGCGCCGGGCGTGTATTCGCGCGCGTTCCTGCTGGGCCGACTGACCACCGAGCAACTCGACAGCTTCCGCCAGGAAGTCGATGGCAAGGGTATTTCGTCGTACCCGCACCCGTGGCTGATGCCGGACTTCTGGCAGTTCCCGACCGTCTCGATGGGTCTGGGCCCGATCATGGCGATCTACCAGGCGCGCTTCACCAAGTACCTGGCCAGCCGTGGCCTGATCCAGAACTGGGAAAACCGCAAGGTCTGGGCCTTCCTGGGCGACGGCGAAACCGACGAGCCGGAATCGCTGGGCGCGATCGGCATG
>JAFAJB010000234.1 GCA_019236395.1 Cupriavidus sp. | reverse complement strand
CGCTTTGCGCATCGCATCATCTGGCTCAACCCGCTGTTGCGCTATGCCGGGTTCTCACCGCAGGCACGTGGCATGCAGGCCATCCTGCCGCACGTCGACGCGCTGCGCCCCGCACACAACCTCGACAGCCTGTTCGCGCTGGAATCGCTGCTGGTCAGTCACACGCGCGTTCCACCTGTAAAACAACCCTGCCCCGCACAAGGATATCCATCATGGAAATGAATCAGACCCAGCACCTGCCCGTGCCCCGGCAGGTCGCCTGGGAGGCCCTGAACGACACGGCCCTGCTCAAGCAATGTATTCCAGGATGTGAGAGCATCGAGCCCGACGGCGACAACGCCTACCTGCTCGCGCTGACGGCGGCGGTGGGGCCGGTCAAGGCGCGCTTCAAGGGCCGCATGGCGCTGCAGGACATCCACCCGCCGGAGAGCTACACGATCCAGTTCGATGGACAGGGCGGTGCAGCCGGGTTCGGCAAGGGGTCCGCGCAGGTCACGCTGACGCCCGAAGGCGAAGAGACGCTGCTCACCTACGTGGTACACGCGCAGGTCGGCGGCAAGATCGCGCAGATCGGCTCGCGGCTCGTGGATGCCGCCGCGCGCAAGATGGCCGACACTTTTTTCACGCGCTTCACCGAGGCCGTGGGCGGCGGTGGCGCGAACGAAGCAGACAACAACAACGATGCGAACCAGGCAGCCGACGCTGAGAAAGGCGCCGACGGTGGTGAGGAAACAGGAACAAAGCGGAAACGATCATGGACAGCGTGGATCTCGAAGTCCTGAAGAGCAGTGTGCGCTGGCAGCACGAAGGGCATGGCGTATTGCTGGTCACGGTGGTCAGAACCTGGGGATCTTCCCCGCGCCCCGAAGGGGCGATGCTCGCGGTTCGCGACGACGGCCTTGTGGTGGGTTCGGTCTCGGGCGGCTGCATCGAGGACGACATCATCGATCGCGTGCGGCGCGAGGGCATCCGCTCCGGACGCCCCGAAGCCATCAAGTACGGCATCAGCGCCGAGGAAGCGCACCGCTTCGGCCTGCCCTGCGGCGGCACGATCGAACTCGTGACCGAACCGCTGTCGGCGGCCAGCGGCATTGCCGATCTGCTCGATGCGGTGGAAAACGGGCGGCTCGTTGCACGCAGGCTCGACATGGCAACCGGCGCGGCCACGCTCGAGCGCGCTGAGGCCACCGACGGTCTTTCGTTCGATGGCACGACCCTGCTGACGATTCACGGCCCGCGCTACCGGATGCTCGTGATCGGGGCCGGGCAGTTGTCGAAATACCTGTGCCAGATCGCCGTGGGGCTGGGCTTCCAGGTCACCGTTTGCGATCCGCGCGAGGAGTACACGGAAACCTGGGACATCACCGGCGTGACGATGGTGCGCACGATGCCGGACGACACGGTCATGGAAATGAAGCTCGACGAGCGCTGTGCGGTGATCGCGCTGACGCATGACCCGAAGCTCGATGACCTCGCGCTGATGGAGGCGCTGCGCACGCCGGCGTTCTATGTCGGCGCACTCGGCTCGCGCCGCAACAACAGTGCGCGTCGCGAACGGCTCAAGGAATTCGACCTGACCGAGCTTCAGCTTGCGCGCCTGCACGGGCCGGTCGGCATCTATATCGGCAGCCGCACGCCGCCGGAGATCGCGATCTCGATCCTGGCCGAAGTGATCGCGGCGAAGAACCACGTGTCCCTGCCCGACATCCTGCAGGTGGAAGGCGCAAAAGCCGCGCGGGAAATTGCCGCGGGCGAAGCAAGCTGCCCGGTCCTGCCCGCCGCATCGGCCGCACAGCCATGACGAAGCCAGCGCTCTCCCTGTCGGACCTGCCCGTCGGAATCCTGCTGGCAGCGGGCTTTGGCCGCCGCTTCGACCCGGCCGGCACGCGCAACAAGCTGCTGGAGAAGCTGCCGGACGGCCGTACCGTGGCATGGCGCAGCGCTCGCACGCTGGCGGCGGCGCTACCGAACTCGATCGCCGTGGTGCGCCCCGGTCATCCCGAACTATCGGAAGAGTTGCGCCGCGGCGGCTGCAAGGTGATCGAATCGGCCGACGCCGAAGCGGGCATGGGCGCGGCGCTGCGTGCAGGCGTGGCGGCCTGCGCCGATGCACGTGGCTGGGTCGTGGCATTGGCGGATATGCCGTGGCTGTCGATGGAACTGGTACGCGCCGTGGCCCTGACCATTACCACGCGCGACACGATCGCCGCGCCATGGCGCAATGGCCAGCGCGGCCATCCGGTAGGGTTCGGGGCCGCGTGGCGCGAGGAACTGCTGAAGCTCGATGGCGACGAGGGCGCGCGGGCGCTGCTGAAGTCGCAGCCGGTAACGCGCATCCTGACCGAGGACGATGGGGCATTTCGGGATGTGGATGTGCCGGGGGATTTAGGGTAGGCGCTGTTCCGTGACCAATTCATGCAAGCGCTTTAGCCCACTCCGGCAAGTCAATCGCCTGGCAACCATCCCCCTGATCGCCAAGGGCGAACTCCCACTCGCCGCATACCCGTCTCATTGTTTTGACTTCGGCGGATTGACAGGTCGAATCGAGTCGTCGCAGGAGATGTACTCCTGCCCCGATGGGGTGCGCAGGCCGTCGAGGTAGTTGGGGCGTCTGGAGGCTGCGAAGCGATCGCCAAATGCGCCTGGCGGATATTCCTTGCTGAGGTCGATGCCGGGGATGAGCGGATATTGGTCAACTAGATAATCGTCCGGACCCCATTTTTTGGCGATGTAGATGCGATCCGCACTGGCGGCTACGATGTAGTTGGCAGATTGTTCATAGGGGTACTGCCTGTTGCGTATGTAGTAGTCGCCTTTCTGGAAGGTCTGCCCACCATCCGTCGAGTAGTAAAAGGACACATTGCACCCCCTGTCCGGGCACCCATAATACGGAGGGCGGGATGAGGGGATCACGATGTTCCGGCCCGATGGATCGGCATTGATCAATCGCCCTCGATAGTTTTCAAAGGTGCCGCGGCCCAATTCAAGGCGAATGCCCTGTTGGCTGTCGTTGTAATAGGTGTTGCCAAATGTGCAGTCCCTGTAGTTCTCCAGCGAGATGAATTGGTGGTCGTTGATGCGGTAGATGACCTGTGGCGGAACATCGTAAAGTGGCTCCTCTTTAGGTTGTTTGGGTGGTGGAATTGCGCATCCGCCGACAAGCAGCGTCAAGCCGAATGCAATGCTCAACGTTTTCATCCGCCTCTCCATTGATTTTTCCTTTGCTCTTCAGCGCGTACTTGTGCGATGACATCCCCGACGGTTTCCTTGTCGATGGCTGCCGGCATCGCGGGTCGGATCAGCTCACCTTTATCGAAGTAGACGTCTGTGAACTGCGTCCAGTCAGCCTCCAGTCGCAGACGGATCCAGAACTCGCGATCGTCGAAGGACTCGCAGAAACCAATAGGCAGATCGTAGGCAACCACGCGTCTCATGAACTCCTGGTGCTCCGGCAACGTGCTGTGATCGGTCGGCTCGGCTTTGTGCTTGCTGAGGCGATCCCGGGCTCCTTCCTCCGTTTCCCTTGTGCGTATCCGACGATTTCCGTTGTAGATGTCCTCGCCTCGATCCACGTACTCCTTTGGTTCATGAATCGACTCGAAATACCGATGCTCTGGCGCGGTTCCCATTTCCTCCACGCTGGGATCTGTGACGGAAACGTCGAAACGCTGCATTTCTTCCGCCGTCAACGGACAAGGCACCCGCTCCGCATTGATCCGCACATGGTGGTTGGCCGAAGGCACCTCCCAAAGCTTGAACAGATTGAAGAACGGCCCGCGATTCCCGTCCCAGAATTCCTTGGGATCGTCCGGGTTGTAGTGCCTGCCGCCTTTCATGTCAGGCAGCGTGCCGAAGCGCGTTTTGCCTGGCACGTCCCCGCAGGGGGTCAAGCGCGCCAGCATCCGTTGGTAGACGGTGCCGTCAAGCTCCTCAATTAGCGCATCGGGCAGCCCTTGCCAGCCGATGCTCTGTATCGTGGTCAGTCCCATCACGCGATCGTGCGGACTGAAGTAGACGTATAGCCGGCCATGGTTGTCGCGCTCGGTGAGTTCATCGTTGATCCGGGCATCGGGGCGCCAGGAGTTGCGATTGCGGTCCAGCCCCACCTGCAGCATGGATTTCATCCGCTCGTCCAGTTCGCGCTTGTCCGCCTTGATCCGGTTGGCGATATTGCGGAATGTCCGGACCCGCGCTTCGGCCGTGGGCCGGTCATTGCCACTCGTGGCGCCGTCGGACATCACGTTGTCACCGAGCGCGAACGGCGAGTTCATGATGAACAGCGCATCAGGCGCCCGGGTCTCGCACAAGGCCGTCGCCGCCATCGCAATCATCGTGCCCTAATTGCCGCTCAGGCTCGGTATTCAGCGCTTCGAGATCCACGATGCCCCAGGGGCCAACCTTGCGCTTGAAGCCTTTCCCGCACCACATCTGCTGCAGGTTGTTCGTGCCGTTCTGGAATGCTCCGCCGCCCCAGAACCAGGGACCTTGGTCTTCGTTGACCCGTCGCCAGAAGTCGGCGCCCTTAAGGTTACGCAGCGGAACCCTGTGGCGCCCCACGTGTTCGTCGGGCTCGCGATGACCCCAGTAGAAGCGGATAACGGGGGAGCGTCCTGGATTGCTGGAGTCATACCGGCGGCCGTGCATTTTTTTCGTTTTTGGATCACGGTCCAAATAGCTGTCGGTCTTCAGCTTGTACTCCGTATCCCCCAACCCTAAGCGCTCATTGAGCCCTTGGCACAGCGCATCCTCGGCAGCGTCATACCACTCCCCCTCTGAATTCACGCCGTGCACGAAGATGATTACGCCGGGCATGTGCGGGGGAATCTGGGCTTCCGCGCGCACGCAATAGCTCGCGGGCGTCAGGTACGACTCCCAGAACGGGTTGCCGTGGATGTCCCGCTGCATCGGTACGACGCGTGTGGCCGTGTTCAGCCTGCGTTTCCGGCGCCCGGCTTCGGCGTAATCCGCCTGCAATTGCTCACTGCTCTTATCATCGCTCTCTGTCATTTCGCAAGTCCAGTGTTAAGCGCAGCACTCGGCGGTCTGGTCTGACGGGTCTTGGGAAGGCTCCGAAATGCAGCGGGAAGATTTGCGCGAATGGCTGCTATCATCCAAACGCGAAGGATCAGCCGTGTCGTCCTGGCGCTGTCGGAACGCACAACGCGACGACACGGGAATTAGGGCATATGGCGCGAAAGCCGTCTCTAGCATTCCGCTTAAAGAGAGCGGGAGATACATGAAATATCTCCGCGTGGATGGCGACGGGCAGTGCGGGGGCGGGTCTGTCTCCATCAGCGCCCTCAGGTACATCCCACTCCACCAATGCACGTCCTACTGGCGCTACGAGCGATCCGCTGTGGCTACTGGCCAAGCATGCCGAGCGCCTCCCGCACCGGCGCAAGCGAGACAGCCACAATCCCTCCGAACGGCGTATTCATTTCCAGGATCAGGAATATGGCGATGGAAGTGGATACCGCGCCCAGAAAGAAAATCGTGGTGACCGTCGAGTTGGGGGGCGTGATCAGGCCAAACGAGCCGAAGATGATGCACAGCCACAACACAAGCGTTATCAGTAGCGGCATGGGGGTTGAACCTGCTGCCTGCAGCAGCGCAAGCTCCCGCATCGCCAGCACTTCGCCGGCGATCTGGATCGCGTGCGTCTGCAGCTGACGTTGCGCGTCGCTGTGCGGCGACAGCTCCGCCAGCCTGCGTTGAATGGCCTCCCCGCGTCTGAGTTCCTCGGGGCTACGCATGCTTGCCAGCTGATCCGGATCGCCAGAAGCGACCTTCTGGATTCCCGTGGTGACGCCCTGCTTCAGCAACGCACGGATCTCCTGCGTCTCCGGCCCATATTGGGCCAGTGTGCGATCGAGCAGAATGATCTCGGTGGCATCGCGTACGACCGCGGTGTTCGCGGCATCGAACGAACTTTTCGCCGACGAGATCAGCAGTCCAAGCACCAATGCGGCAAGCGTGGCGATGAGTCCGATCGCCAGTTTGATGGCGTTGACCGAATCATCGCTGAGATGGTGCTCTGGTAACCGGGCGTGCAGGTACAACCCAAGCAGGGCGCAACCAAACACGCATGCAAACACGATGACGGCAATGCTTAGATGGTCCACTGTTCGACTCTCCGTTTTTGTTTGTCAGCGTGGCTGCCTTCTCTGCGGGCCCGCAAGTCCGGATATCTACAGCTTCACCCGCCTTCCGTCTCCATCAGCGCCCTCAGGTACTCCCCACTCCACCAGTGCACGTCCTGCTGGCGTATCCGCTCCAGCAGCTTCTGATGCCGCGCCTGGCGCTCCGACAGCGACATATGCAATGCCTGCTGGATCGCCTGCGCCGTGGCGCGCGTATCGTAGGGATTGACCAGCAGCGCCTCCTTGAGCTGCTCCGCCGCGCCGGCGAAGCGCGACAACACAAGTACCCCGGGGTCTTCGGGGTCCTGGGCCGCGACATACTCCTTCGCGACCAGGTTCATGCCATCGCGCAGCGGCGTGACCAGCGCCACGCTGCATGCGCGGCACAGGCCCGGCAAGCGGCGCCTTGACGTGGACCGGTGGATGTAGCGCACCGGCATCCAGTCGAGTTCGCCATACTCGCCATTGATCGCGCCGGTAATGCCTTCCATGTCGCGCCGCAGATCGGCGTAGGCGTCTACCGATTCCCGGGACGGCGCGGCGATCTGGATCAGCGTGGCGCTCGAACGGTTCTCGGGGTACTCGGCCAGCAGCGTCTGGAAGGCCTTGAGCCGTTGCGGCAGACCCTTCGAGTAGTCGAGCCGGTCGATGCCGAGCAACAGCCTGCGCCGCGCGTACTGGCCAAGCATCATTTCGTAGGTCTCGCGCGCTTCGTCGCCGCGCCCGAGTTCGATGAATTCGTCGACGTCGATCCCGATCGGAAACGCCTGCGCGCGCACGGTGCGATGAAATGCGCGGAAGCGGTACTCGCCCATCGGCTCGGCGCCCGCCTCGCCCTGCACGTAGCGCGAGAAGTGCTCGAGGTCGTCGTGGCTCTGGAAGCCGAGCAGATCGTAGGCGAACAGCGCGCGCATCAGCCATTCGTGCTGCGGGATGGTGGCCAGGATCAGCCGTGGCGGCAGCGGGATATGCAGGAAGAAGCCGATGCGCTGCCCGCAGCCGATCGCCCGCAACTCTGCCGCCAGAGGAATCAGGTGGTAATCGTGGATCCAGATCACGTCGTCGGGCTCGAGCATCGGCGCAAGCTTGCGCGCAAAGAGCTGGTTCACGCGGCGGTAGGCGTTCAGGTTGCCGCCGGCGTCGAAGTCGGCCAGGTCCACGCGATAGTGGAACACGGGCCATAGCACGCCGTTGCTGTAGCCCAGGTAGTACGCCTCGAAATCCTCGCGGCTCAAGTCCACCGTGGCCAGCGTGACGTTGCCCGCCTGCAGCTGGTGCACCTCGCCTTCCCCGGGCGTACCCCCATGGATGGCGTCCACGACCTTGCCGCTCCAGCCAAACCACAGCCCGCCGGTCTTGCTGAGCGCATCGGACAACGCCACGGCCAGCCCGCCCGCGGCGTGGTTGCGCGGATCGGCAACCCGGTTGGAAACCGCCACTAGTCTGCCCATGTCTCGCTTCTCAGATCACGCTGTCCCACGGCGCCGACAACCGCATCGCGCCATTGATCAGGCCCACCATCGAATAGGTCTGCGGGAAGTTGCCCCACATCTCGCCCGTCACCGGGTGGGTGTCCTCCGACATCAGCCCCAGCGGATTGCGCGCGGCCAGCATGGCCTCGAAAATCTCGCGGGCTTCCTCGCGTCGGCCGATGCGTGCCAGCGCGTCGATGCGCCAGAACGTGCAGATATTGAAGGCCGTCTCGGGCTTGCCGAAGTCGTCGGGCGCCTCGTAGCGGCGCATGTACGGGCCGTCGCAGAGAGAATCCTCGAGTGCCTTCACGGTCGAGATGAAGCGCGGGTCCTTCGGATCGATGAAATTCACTTCGGCCATCAGCAGCACGCTTGCATCGAGGTCCTTCCCGCCGAAGCTCTCCGCGAAGGCCTGCCGCGTTTCGCTCCAGGACTCTGCCAGGATGCGCTGCCTCATGTTGCTGGCGTGGTCATGCCAGTACGCGGCACGCCCGGGCTGCTCGATCTTTTCGGCAATCTTGGCCAGCCGGTCGCACGCCACCCAGCTCATCAGTGCCGACGAGGTATGGATGCGCGCCCGTGTACGCAGCTCCCACATGCCGGCATCGGGCGTACCGAACACGCGCACGGCCTGTTCGCCCACGTCTTCGAGCCGGCTGAACTCGGCGGGCCCGGCACGGCGCAGCAGGCGGTGATCGTGGAACGCCTGCGCCGCCGCCAGCACCACGTTGCCATAGACATCGTGCTGGAAGTGCTCCTGTGCCTGGTTGCCCACGCGCACCGGCCCCATATTGCGATAGCCGCCCAGATGGTCGAGGATGCTCTCCGGCAGCTCGCGTTCGAGACCGATACCGTAGAGCGGCTGGATATGGCCATCCTGCGACTGCATGACGACGTTCGCCAGCCAGCGCAGGTAGTCCTCCATGGTGCCGACTTCCGACAGGCTGTTGAGCGCGCGAACCACGAAAAACGCGTCGCGCAGCCAGCAATAGCGGTAGTCCCAGTTGCGGCTGCTGCCCGGGGCCTCCGGGATGCTCGTGGTCATCGCAGCGACGATGGCGCCGGTTTCCTCGTCCAGCGACAGCTTCAGCGTGATGGCGGCGCGGATCACGGCATCCTGCCATTCGCGCGGCACCGCCAGGCGGCGGCTCCACAGCCGCCAGTAGGAAGTCGTCTGCTGCTCGAAATCGCGCGCGGTTTCCTCCACGCCGTGCGTCAGCGTTTCATCGGGACCAAGGATGAAGTCGTAGC
>JAFAJB010000224.1 GCA_019236395.1 Cupriavidus sp. | reverse complement strand
GAGCACGGCATCAAGCCGCTCGCGGTCGCGTGCGCCGGCAACAAACCAGAGGTTGTAGTGGTGGCCAACGCGCGCATAGTTATGGCTGACCGCCGGATCGGCGCTCAACCGGTCGGCAACTTGTTCCATTCGGCAGCTGGGAACGGCCAGGGCAGCCAGAGTGCTCGCACCTATCGAGTTGGGCGCGAACACTGCGCCGATACGGCTGATGCGTCCACTGCCGAGGTCGCGTGCAAGCAGGCTCAGGACCGTGCGCTCGGACAGGCCGACGGTGGACGCGGCGCGCTGATAGGGGCGGGCGTCAAGCGGAAAATCGTGCTGGATCCGGTCGTAGAGTTCGGTTTCATCAAACATGGTGGGCGATCGAAGCAATACACGGAGGCAATCGCGGGCGCCATGAAGATGGTCATCGAAGTGCCAAGCGGCCAAGCGGCCAAGTGGCCGTGGAGGGCCCGATAACGCCCGCGTCATGCGGGCATGATCGTGAAGATCCTCGAGACCCTCGTTGACCGGTATCAAGCGAGATGGAGATGCAGCACGCCACGGTGGCTGGCGGCGTCTCTTGACGATGGATGGTTTCAGGACACATCGACCGCCAGACCAACGCCGGGCGCGTTCCCGGCATTGTTTTCGATACGTACGGCCAGCAGGGCGATGCCCAGCGCAGCCAGCGGCGCGAGTGCCGCTACCCACGGTAGCGCGGCAAGCCCGGGACCATGCGCCACAACGACACCGCCCAGCCATGCGCCGATGCCGTTGCCGAGGTTGAATGCGGCGATATTGAAACTCGAAGCAAGGTTCTGCCCTGCACCGTGGGCGTGGCGCAGCACGCGCAATTGCAGCGGCGACACGGTCGAGAATGCCGCGACGCCAAGGATGCCGATGAACGCCACCACCGCCACACGGCTATGCAGCGAGAACGTCATCGTTGCCAGCACCAATGTCAGCATCGCCAATGCGCCCAGCAGCGCTCCGGTGGGCCGCCGATCGGCCATGCGTCCGCCCAGCAGGTTGCCGATGATCATGCCGCCGCCAAACAGCAGCAGGATTGGCGATACGGCTGCTTCGCCGTAGCCGGTGACCTGGGTCAGCAGCGGCTGCACGTACGTGATGACTGCGAAGATTCCGATCGCCTGCAGCACGGTCATCAACAGGCCCAGCAGTACCTGCGGGCGGACGATCGTCTTCAGTTCGTCGACCAGACGCACCTGCGCGCTGTCGTCGCGGCTGCTCTGCACCAGGAGTGCGATCACGGCCAGCGAGATCATTCCGATCACGGTCATCGCCCAGAACGTGGCGCGCCAGCCGAACTGCAGACCGAGCCATGCACCAGCCGGCATGCCAAGGAGCGTGGCCAGCGTCAGGCCCGAGAACATGACCGAGATGGCCGATGCGCGGCGGTTGGCCGGCACCAGGCCCGTGGCTACCACGGCGCCTACACCGAAAAAAGTGCCATGCGTCAGCGAGGTCACCACGCGCGCAATCATCAATGTCGTGTAGTCCGGCGCAAGCGCGCAAGCGGCGTTACCGACCGTGTAAATCAGCATCAGCGCCATCAGCACGGCCTTGCGTGGCATGCGGCGCGTCAGCAGTGTCAGTACCGGCGCGCCGGCGAACACACCCAGCGCATAGCCCGATACGAGCATCCCGGCGGCGGCGATTCCGATGTCCAGGTCTGACGAGACCTGCAGCAACAGGCCCATGATGACGAATTCGGCACAGCCAATGCCGAACGATCCGGCGGTCAGTGCATAAAGTGCAACCGGCATTCGCTCGCGCGAGCCGGAAGCAGCGGGTTGGGAAGCCAGGGGCGCGGCCATGGGGAGTTCTCCTGCGAGTCTTTCAGCGAAGTCCGCAGTCTCGGGCTTCTCGATCTTCTGAAAAACGGGCAATATCCAGAATCAGTTTCAATAAAATGTTGATAATCATGGATCGCATTGGCGACATCTCGCTGTTCCTGCGGGTCCTTGACCTTGGATCGATCAGCGCGGCGGCCCGCAGTCTGGATCTCTCGGTGGCCGTGGCGAGCCAGCGGCTGCAGCGGCTCGAGCGTGATCTTGGTGTCCGGCTGCTGCATCGCACCACCCGCCGCCTGCATGCCACGCCCGAAGGCACGGTATTGGCCGAGCAGGGGCGCGCGCTGGTGGAGGATCTCGAGGCGCTTTCGGGATCGTTGCGTCAGGCCGGTACGAGCATCGCCGGCACGCTGCGCGTGACCACGTCGGCGTCGTTCGGACGGCTGCACATCTCGCCGCTGCTGCCGGAATTCCTGCGCACCTACCCGAACCTGAACGTCAGCATGCATCTGACCGACCATATCCTTGATCTGGTCAGCAGCGGCTTCGACCTGGCCATTCGCATCGGCACGCTGGAAGACTCGACCCTGGTGGCGCGCAAGCTGGCCGACAACCGGCGCTTGCTATGTGCCTCGCCCGATTACCTGCGCGAACACGGATGGCCGCGCACGCCGCAGGACCTTGCCGATCATCAATGCCTGATCCTGGTCGGGAGCCAGGGGCGGGCCGATGTCTGGCGGCTTGGCGATGGGGCCGGGGGGGAAGTTGCCGTGCGCGTGCAGGGCCGCGTGGAAGCCAATACTGGCGAACTGCTGGCTGACGCGGCATTGGCAGGCTTCGGGATTGCGATGCATTCCGTCTGGCATGTTTGCGACGATCTGCGCGCCGGCCGGCTGGTGCAGGTACTGCCCGACTATCCGCTCGCCACCACTGGCATTCATGCCGTCATGCCCCAGCGCCGCCTGGCACCGCCACGCGTGCGCGCCTTCGTCGATTTTCTGGCCGAGCGCTGGCGCGATGATCCGCCTGGCGCGGCGGGACTGGATCTACTGGCCAACGGCGGCCAGATTTTGGGGCGCGGCCAATCCTGACGTACATTGATGCGTTCACGCCTGCGCCATGGGAAGGCAAAGAGGAATAGGAAGAGAAAGCGCGTGCTGCTGAAATTTTGAGCAGTCCAGTGCGATGGCGCACATACAGGGGCCCTGCAAGTCATCGGGGCAGGATATCCACAGATTCTGTGGATATCCTCAAAGTGTTGCAGCGAACGCTGGGTGAGACATGGCCCGGCTATGCTTTGGCGTCATCCTCGGTCAACTTTCGGCTTTGTGCTCGCTATGCGCTCGATCCGGTTTGCTGCCATGCCTTGCATCCTCTTCGCCGCCGCGCTCAGTGGTTGCATGACGCAGTATCGCGTGCCTCCCGACGCGCCCTATGCAAGCGTGCGGGTGACAACCAGTACCGACGACCGCACGACCTTCAACGTGCTGGACCCGTCGAGTTGCCCCAAGGCGCCTTGGCCACTGGTGCTGGCGGGTACGGGAAAGCAGCTTGCTGCGATGGGGCGAGACAGGGGACTGGACATGGCCGGCAGTTCGCCCGAGCCGCCATCGCGGACGCGCGAGCGCAAGGTGGCAGTGGGCAAGCGGCTTTATGTTGCCGTGACCTCGACGGCAGCGCCGCCGGAAAAGGAGGTCCGCTGCGCGGCGGGAGTGTCATTCATCCCGCAGGCGGGCGCGCAGTATGAGATCCGATATACGAGGGATGAAAAAGCCGAGCATTGCTCGGCGCGCGTGCTGCGGCTGCAGCCGGTGGAGGATGGCGGCGCAAACGTGGCGCAGGAGCCGACCCAGCAGGGCTTCAGGGCGTTGCGCAGTGAATACGTGTGCGAGGCGCGCTGAAAACGCGCGCCTCTCGCCACGGTCAGTTTCCGGCTGAGATTATTCCTGTTCGATCAGGAAACGCTCGGGACGCTTGCCAAGCCATGCCGGCGCGCGGCCGCGGCCCGACCAGGTCTTGCCGGTCTTCGGATCGCGATACTTCGGCGGCAGCGACGACGTCTTGCGCGCCGCGGCACCACCGCTGCCAGCCGGACGTCCGCGGCGGCGCTTCGGTGCAATATCGTCGGCGGTCAGATCGTAATCGGCCATGAGTTGGCGGATCTGCTCGATCACGCTAGCCACTTCATTGGCGCGTACTTCGCTGAGCTTGGCTTCGAGCGCTTCTTTTTCAGCCAGCAGTTGCTTGTAAGTCGGCATTTTTAGGATCCCCGTTGCTGATTGTGGGCGGAATGTTACAGACCTCGTAACGCGACCGCACCATAAAAAATATTACAAAAAATAACCAGAAAAGCACGATTTAAACGCAAGCTTGCGAAAAAATCGGCTTGCACCTGCTGCAATACGATGCGCAGGTAGCGCAAGGCAGTCCGTTATTGTGAATGGACCTTGTGCGAGGGCCGCGGCGGGTATCCGGCCGGCACCGATCCGAATCCTAACCAAAACGGGCCAGATTGACCACTCGAAATAATGTGAATTTGTACCGTCCCAATCGCGATCAGCCTATTGCGGTGTTTGCACCGATCGGTTTTCGATCAGGGATTTACGATGTCGTCACCGCCAGTGATTGTCATCGCTGATATTTTTGTCAGGTTTTTGATGCGAGTCGAATCCGGCGGGCGCGGCTGACGCAATCGGGCACAGAATACAGACGAAAAAAAGCCTCCGGGGGAAAGTCCCCGGAGGCCAGGAAATCCACCGGTGATCCCAGGTGGAGGAGACAACTTTTTCGGTGATTGGCCGTCCTGTCAGATCGCCCAGCCACCTGCATAGAATGCGGCCAATGCCACGGCAATGGCCACTGTGCCGATATTGAGCTTGCGCCATTCGCCCGAAACGATTCGACCGATAACCAGCGTGGAAAAGCCGAGCATGATCCCGGTGACGATATTGCAGGTCAGCACGATGAACACGGCGCAGACCAGTCCCGAAAGTGCATCGACCAGATCGTCCATGTGCAGGCGCGAAACGCTCGACAGCATCAGCAGGCCCACGTACATCAGCGCCGGAGCGGTGGCGTAGGACGGCACCAGGCCAGCCAGCGGCGAAAAGAACATGACGGCCAGGAACAGCACGCCGACCGTCACTGCGGCCAGGCCCGTGCGTGCGCCGGCGGCCACGCCGACCGTCGATTCGATATAGGCCGCAGCGGGAGCGCCGCCGAAGAAGGCCGAGAAGATCGAGCTCACCGAGTCGGCTGTCAGTGCGCGGCCACCGTTGTGGATGCGGCCGGTGGTGTCGAGCTGGTTGGCCTGTCCGGCCACGGCGCGGATCGTGCCGGTGGCGTCGAATACGGCGGTCATGACCAGCGCCAGCACGCTCGGCAGCACCGCAGCCGACAGCGCGCCGCGGATGTCCATGGCGCCGATCAGCGAGGCATGCCCCGGCGCCGACAGCGCCGGCAGCGCAAACACGCCCGTGTACTTGACGGACGGGTCGAAGGCCAGGCCGAGCGCGGAAATTCCGACGATCACCAGCAGGATGCCGCCCGGCACGCGACGGCGCTCAAGGCCGAAGATCGCGGCCAGGCCCAGGATCGACATCAGCACCGGAAACGCGGTGATGTGGCCGAGCGATACGGGAAGTCCGGGGCCGGGATTCTTGATCACGAGGCCGACGTCGTTCGATGCGATCAGCAGCAGGAACAGTCCAATGCCGATACCGGTGCCATGCGCCACGCCCGCTGGCAGGTTGCGCAGGATCCAGGAGCGTACGCCGGTGGCCGAGATGGCCGTGAATACCACGCCCATCAGGAATACGGCGCCCAGCGCCACGGCAGGCGACAGATGCTGGCCAAGCACCAGGCCGAAGGCCATGAACGCGGTCAGCGAGATGGCGCAGCCGATGGCGATCGGCAGCTTGGCCCACAGCCCCATCAGTAGCGAGCCGAATGCCGTGGTCAGGCATACGGCGACGAAAACCGCGCTGCTATCGAAGCCGGCCTTGCCGAGCATGCCGGGGACGACGAAAACGGCGTAGACCATCGCCATGAAGGTGGTGATGCCGGCGACGATCTCGCGGCGCTGCGTACTGCCGCGTGCGCTGATCTGGAAATACTGGTCGATCCTGCCTTCCGCACTGGGGCGAGCGGCATCCGCGTCCGTGACGGACGGATAGGGCTGTTCGATCATGATGGACTGTCTCCTTGCAGGGGCGCCGCGCTCGTCCGCGTACGGATCGGGCGTCAGCCTCGTCTCACGTGGTTCCGGGTGCGAGGGCGGAGTTCCCGTTGGCATCGGGTTGGTCCACTGCGTCAATCGACTTGTTACCAACGCAGTGGATCAGGGTGCGGGTCGCTCGTTCCTCGGTGTCCGGCCTTCGGGCCGGGGCCGGTCGGCCACCTCTGACGGGCGGGATCCGGCGAGGCTCAAAGGTAGGCGAGCGCCGCGCCGGCTTCATCATCGGGAGGACATGCGGAACATGCCGGGTACCGAATAACCACGGGTTTCCGGTGCCTTGCAAGCCTCAGGGATTTCCCTTGGTGACGAGCAAGCCTGCCAGAAGGGCGCGGTATCCGTCACACGCCGTCGATCCGGCCGCCCAGAAGGCTAAAGGATAAAGCATCCGTGGCCGATAGTCCTTTGGCAACACCCGTATTCACGATACCCCAGCGGAGCATGAGCATGACCAGCGCGATGAGAGACATCGACGAGCGCACCAACCTGACCAACAACAACCAGTTCGAGTTGCTGTTGTTCCGACTGGGAGATGCGACACACACCGGGCAGTCCGAACTGTTCGGCATCAACGTCTTCAAGGTCCGGGAAATCCTGGTGATGCCGCCGATCACGACGGTGGTGGGCGCCGGGCCGTCGATCCTGGGCATGGCCGATATCCGCGGGCAGGTGATTCCGGTCATCGACCTGCCGCGCCTGCTGGAATGCACGCCGAAGTCGGGCCTGAACATCATGCTCGTGACCGAGTATGCGCGTTCGACACAGGGTTTCGCCGTCGAGGCCGTCGAGGAAATCGTTCGCATGGACTGGAGCCAGGTGGTTTCCGCCGAAACCAGCGTCAAGGGCGGGCTGGTGACCAGCATCGCCAAGCTCGATGCCGGCGGCGAGAATCCGCGCCTCGTGCAGGTGCTCGACGTCGAGCAGATCCTGCGCGACGTGCTGCCCACGCGCCAGCCCGAAGTCGATCCGGCCACCGTCGGCCCGGCGCTGAACCTGCGGCCGGGCAGCAAGATTTTGTGCGCCGACGACTCCGCACTGGCGCGTGGCCTGATCGAGAACGGCCTCAAGGCGATGGGTGTGCAGGTGGTCATGACCAAGACCGGCCAGGAAGCCTGGGACATGCTGGGCCAGATCGCCGATCTGTCCGCCAGCCAGGGCCGCACCATTCGCGACGAGGTCGCGCTGGTGCTGACCGACCTGGAAATGCCGGAGATGGACGGCTTTACGCTGACACGCAAGATCAAGTCCGATTCCAGGCTGAAATCGCTGCCCGTGGTGATTCACTCTTCGCTGTCCGGCGAGGCCAGCGAGGAGCACGTGCGCAAGGTGGGCGCGGACGCCTACGTGTCGAAGTTCCTGGCCAAGGACCTGGCCGATACGATTCGCGGCGTGCTGGCGCGGCATCCGTGATGGGTGTGTTATCAAGCGCGGTCGCGGGTTGACGCGCTAGCCCTCTCCCCCAGCCCCTCTCATCGCAGAGCGGGAGAGGGGAGCCAACCGACAGGGATTGGACAGGGATTGATAACCTCGCGGTGTTCTCCCCTCTCCCGCATGCGGGGGAGAGGGCGAGCGTATCAATAACTTCGACGCAACTATAGCCCCAGCACGATCTTCCCGCCCTTCGCCGCACGCGAGCAGCAGGCCATCATGCGGTTGTTGGCTTCGCGCTCGGTGCGGGTCAGCACCACGTCGCGGTGATCGACTTCGCCGGCCAGCACGCGGACTTCGCACGATCCACACAGGCCTTCCTCGCAATCGCTCTGCACGTCGATGTTTGCGCTGCGCAGTGTGGCCAGCAGCGTTTGATTGGCCGGTACTTCGAGCGTCAGTCCAGAGTCCTTCAGCTCGACCACAAACGGCTGCTCGCGGGAGGGGTCGAGCGTGCCGAGCGTCGAGCTGAAATGTTCGACGCGCAGCGCATCCTCGGGCCATGCGGCGCACAGGCCTTCGAGCGCCTCGATCATGCGTGCCGGGCCGCAGGCATAGACCTGCGTGTTCGCATCGGGCGTGCCGAGCAACTGCGCGAAATCGGCACGCTGGCCTTCGTCGCGGGCGTAGACGTGCAATCGGTCGCCATGCAGCGCGCGCAGTTCATCGAGCATCGCCATGGCCGACCGCGCGCGGCCGCAATAGTGGAACGTGTAGTCGATGCCGAGTTCGCGAGCACGCCGCGCCATCGCGCTGACCGGGGTCACGCCGATGCCGCCGGCAATGAAGATCGCGCGGCGACAGTCCTCGTCGAGCCGGAAGTGGTTGCGCGGGCCGCGCACCTTGAGCTTGTTGCCGGCGTGCAGATTGGCGTGAATCCAGGCCGATCCACCACGGCTTTCGGGCTCGCGCAGCACGGCAATCTCGAAGGCCCCGGTATCGACGGGGTCTCCGCATAGCGAATACTGGCGTGAGATACCGGTGTCTCCGCATTCGACATCGATGTGCGAGCCTGGCGACCAGCGGGGCAGCGGACGGCCGTCCGGCGCGATCAGGCGGATCTTCACCACGCCGTCCGCAGCTGGCTCGACGCGCTCGACCACGAGCGTGCGGCCGGTGGTCCCACCAGTTGGCTCGCCGATGCGCACGGCGTCGCGCGGCGCGAGCACCGACGCATCGGTGCGCTCGGGATTGCGTGCGGGGTCCCATTCGACCCACAGATGCTCGGGGCCACGGAACGAGGTATTCGGCACGTAGCTGAAGCGCTGCTCCGCCAGTCGCAGGTGGGGCAGGCGGCTCGTCAGTTCCTCCAGGAAGATCTGCATCTCCATGCGCGCGAGATTCTTGCCCATGCACTGGTGCGAGCCGTAGCCGAACGTGAGCTGGTCGCTGGCGTTGTCGCGGTGGATGTCGAACAGGTCGGCATCGGCAAAATGGCGTTCGTCATGGTTGGCCGACGACGTGACGATCAGCAGCTTGCTGCCGGCCGCCAGCGCGATGCCGCCGACTTCCGCGTCGCGCGTGACAATGCGCCGCCATGCGGCCACCGAGCCATTGTGGCGCAGGCATTCCTCCACGGCATTCGGGATCAGCGCCGGGTCTTCGCAGATTTCGCGCCACACATCGGGGTGTTGCAGCAACAGCTTGATCGCGTTGGCCGAGGCATTGGCCGTGGTCTCGTGCGCGGCCACGATGCCCGCCATCATCATCGAGTGCAGGTAGGAGTCGGTGACGACCTCGGGCAACTCGCGCTGCCGGCGCAGCCCGTATTGCATCCAGCCTGGGCCCGACGGGTCTTCGCGCATCTTGTCGAGGATGCGGCCGGCCAGTTGCCAGAAATTGCCTACGGCATGGGCCACGGCCACCTGTTCCTCGGGTTTGGGGCGGCCCCAGGTGTTGACGGTATGGGCGATCGAATACTTGCGCAGCAGGTCCATGTCTTCCTCGGGCACGCCGAGGAAATGCAGCGCCACGGTCAACGGTACTTCCCAGAGCATCTGGTCGACCAGGTCCGCGCGGCCGTCGTCGATAAAGCGGTCGACATACTCGCGGGCAAGCTGGCGCACCATCGGCTCATGGTGGGCCAGCTCGGCGGGCGTGAACGGCTCCATCAGCGCGCGGCGGCGCGGCATGTGCGCGGGCTCGTCTTCGTTGACGAGCGTGCGGTTCATCGCGTAGCCGTACGATGCAAGTACGGCGTTGGCCTGCTCGCCGGTCGGCGTGATCTTCTCCAGCGCGATCGACGGGCTGAACGTGATGTTGTCGCGGAAGACCGCCTTGATATCGTCGTAGCGCGTCACCACCCAGTAGCCGAGCTTCGGGCTGTAAAACACCGGCTCCTGCTCGCGGGACCAGCGCACGTACTCGGGCGGGTCCTGCTGGTAGCCGTCCTCGAATGGATCGAACGCGGCCGCCTGGTGGCTGACCGGGCAACCGTTGGGCGCGTGCTGGCCGCTGTGGCCGCTGTGGCCGCTGTGGCCGCTGTGGTCGATGGGGCAGCCGCCAGTGCGGGCGGGCGCGTTCGTCTGCGACATGGCTTTAGTCCAGAGTGATCTTCAGGTCGTGAATCAGCTTGGTCCAGCGCGTGGTCTCATTGCGCAGCAGGTCGCTGTATTGCGCGGGCGAGTTGCCCACCGGCTCCACGCCAAAATCGACGAGCTTCTTGTTGACGCCCGGATCCTTGATCGCGGCCACCACCTGCTTGTTCAGCGTGGCGATCACGTCCGGCGGCGTGGCGGCGGGCACCACCATTCCGACCAGTGCCGCAGCCTCGACGTTCTTGTAGCCGAGTTCGGCGAACGTCGGCACATCAGGCAATTGCGGCAGG
>JAFAJB010000221.1 GCA_019236395.1 Cupriavidus sp. | reverse complement strand
AGCTCCTGCTAGAATCGCGGAGTTTGACCTCCGAGCCAACCCTTTTTCCGAATCAGCATGCTTGATTTCGTACGCAACAACCGGCGCCTGATGCTTCTGCTGCTGCTGGTGCTTGTCTTCCCGTCGTTCGTGTTCTTTGGCATTGAGAGTTACTCGCGCTTCATGGACAGCTCGCACGACGCGGCCAAGGTCGATGGCCGGACCATCACCGTGCAGGAAGTTGACAATGTCGTGCGCGACCAGAGCGAACGCATGCGTCAGATGCTGGGCAACAACTATGACCCGCGCATGTTCGAAGGCGCTGCCGCACGGCAGGCTGTGCTGGACCAGCTGATTCAGCAGCACGTCATCTCCGATGCCACGCAGAAGAAGCACCTGACGGTTTCGGATGCGCAGGTCCTCGCCGCGATCCAGAGTATTCCCGCCATCGCTCAGCTGCGTACCGCCGACGGCAAGTTCGATGAGAAGGCCTACGTGCAACTGCTGGCCGCCCAGGGCATGACGCCGGACCAGCTCGACGCGCGCATGCGCTTTGAACTCGCCACGCAGCAGCTCGGTGGTGCAGTGGGGACGACGGCATTCGTGCCGAAGTCTCTGCTTGACCGCCTGATCGCCATTCGCGACCAGCAGCGTGATGTGCAGGCCATCGTGATCAAGCCGGCCGATTTCACGGCAAAGGTGACGCCTGACGCCGCCGCGCTCAAGGCCTATTACGACTCGCATCTGGCGTCCTACACGATGCCCGAGCAGTCCAAGGTCGAATACGTCGTGCTGTCGGGCGAGGCGCTGGCTGCCAGCCAGGCGGTAACGCCCGAGGAGCTGAAGTCGTACTACGACAGCAATATCCAGCGCTTCCGCACGGAGGAGCAACGCCGTGCCAGCCATATCCTGATTGCTGCGCCGAAGGACGGCAAGGAAGCCGATCGGAAGGCTGCCAAGGAAAAGGCCGAGAAGCTGCTCGAAGACCTGCGCAAGCATCCCGAGACATTTGCCGAAGTCGCGAAGAAGAATTCGCAGGACCCGGGCTCGGCCGAGAAGGGTGGTGACCTCGGCTTCATGGGGCGTGGCGCGCTGGTCAAGCCATTCGAGGATGCGATGTATGCCCTCAAGGAAGGCCAGATCAGCGACGTCGTGGAAACCGACTACGGCTACCACATCATCAAGCTGACCGGTATCGAGCCGGCCAAGACGCAGCCGCTCGACGCCGTGCGTCCGGAGCTGGAAGCCGAACTCAAGAAGCAGCTGGCGGCGAAGAAGTATGCCGAGCAGGCCGACGCATTCGGCAATATGGTCTATGAACAGTCCGACAGCCTCAAGCCGGCCGCAGACAAGTTCAAGCTGACGATCCAGACTGCGGACAATGTCACGCGCGCGCCGAACCCGGCGCTGGGCAAGGACAATCCGCTCAATAACGAGAAGGTGCTCAAGGCGCTGTTCAGCGACGACGCCATCAAGAACAAGCGCAATACCGAAGCCGTTCAGGTGGGCCCGACCACGCTGGTATCTGCGCGGGTCGTTGACTATCGCCCGGCCACGGCGCGCAAGTTCGAGGACGTCGAAGCGCAGGTACGTCAGGCCTACGTTGCCCAGCAGGCTGCCGAACTGGCCCACAAGGACGGCGAAGCACGTCTCGATGCGCTGAAGAAGAGTGGCAGCGCTGACGGTTTTGGTCCGACGATGACGGTATCGCGTGCCAAGGCAGACGGCCTGACGCCGAAGGCGGTCGACGCGATCATGCGTGCCGACGCCACGAAGCTGCCGTCGCTGGTGGGTGTGGACCTCGGTGCCGATGGCTATGCGATCTACCGTATCGCCAAGGTCAGCACTCCGCCGCAGGCCAACGCGGGCCAGCGTGAAGCCGATGCGCAGCAACTGAGCCAGCTTGCAGGCCAGACCGAACTGGCGGCGTACTACGATGCCCTCAAGGCCGGTGCAAAGGTGAAGATCATGCATCCGGCGAAGGCCGACGCGGCAGCGCCGGCCAGCGCGCCCGCAGCGAACTGATGCACGCCGCATAGGCTTCTCGCCATGAAAAATGCCCCTGCAGGTCCATGACCGCAGGGGCATTTTGTTTTGGTGGCCGGCCCGGTGATCGGAGCGAGCGGTTTGCTAGGTGGCCTTCTTCAGCAGGGGCTTCAGCCGTGGCCAGACATTGTCCAGCAAAGTTGGCTGTGCGTCGGAAGTCGGATGGAGGCGGTCGCTCTGGAACCACTCCGGCCGCGAGATCACGTTGTCCAGAAAGAACGGCACCAGCGCGGTACGGTTTTCCTTCGCCACCTTTGCGTAAAGCGCGAAGAAGCGTTCGGCGTAGTCCTGACCATAGTTCGGCGGGATGCGCATCCCCACGAGCAGTACGGTGGCTCCCGCCTTCTGCGCATCGGTGACGATCGACCGAAGATTCGCTTCTGTTGTCTGGAGCTGGAAGCCGCGCAAGGCGTCGTTGGCGCCGAGTTCGACAATCACCACTGCCGGCTTGTAGCGCGTGAGCAGGTCGGGTAGTCGCGTCTTGCCACCGACGGTCGTCTCGCCACTGATGCTAGCGTTGACGACGTTATAATCGAACCGCTCCTTGCTCAGCCGGGCCTGCAGCAGGCTGACCCAGCCAGTGCCGCGTGCGATGCCGTACTCTGCGGACAGGCTGTCGCCCAGCACCAGCAATGCGGGCTTGCCGTCGGGCAGGGCGTGTGCGGGCAGCGCCGCCGTCACCAGGCCTATGCTCAAAGCCGCCAGCACCTGCCGGCGCCTACCGTTTGTCATCCTCTCGCGCATGTCCTCATCCATTCTTGCAGTCGAGTCATTGGGAAAGACCGTAGCCGATACAACCGGTTCGCTGACGATTTTGCACGACGTATCGTTTTCCGTCACGGCGGGCGAAACGCTGGCCATCGTCGGGGCTTCGGGCTCGGGCAAATCCACGTTGCTGGGCCTGCTGGCCGGCCTCGACCTGCCCAGTACGGGGTCGGTGCGGCTACAGGGCCAGGACCTGTTCCAGCTCGACGAAGACCAGCGCGCCGCACTGCGCGGGCGCCATGTCGGTTTCGTGTTCCAGTCGTTCCAGCTCGTCGGTCATTTGACTGCGCTGGAGAACGTGATGTTGCCGCTCGAACTGCGCGGCGAAACGGATCGCGTGCGCGAACGGGCCATCGACATGCTGGAGCGCGTGGGGCTCGGCCGGCGCTTGTCACACTATCCACGCACGCTGTCGGGTGGCGAGCAGCAGCGCGTGGCATTGGCACGCGCATTCGTGGCGCGGCCCGATATCCTGTTTGCCGACGAACCGACCGGCAGTCTCGACACCGCGACGGGCGAGGCCGTGATCGCACTGATGTTCGAGCTCAATCGCGATGCTGGTTCCACGCTGGTGCTGGTCACCCACGACCGCTCCGTGGCGGCCCGATGCGGGCGAATTCTTACGATCGATGCCGGCCGCGTGGCCAGCGACGAATTCATGGACGCGGGGGTCTGAGCAGCCGGTGTCGCGCCAGGCCCGCAAGGCCCGCAAGGCCCGTTAGTCGCGCGCCAGCGAGCGGCGCGCACGAGCAATCAGCGCGGCGGTTGATGCATCGTGGGTCGCCGTTTCGCCGCCGCTGAGCTCGGCCTCGATGGGACGCGCCAGGATCTTGCCAAGCTCCACGCCCCACTGATCGAACGAGTTGATGTTCCATACCACGCCCTGCACGAACGTGCGGTGCTCGTACAGTGCGATCAGGGCGCCAAGGACATGCGGCGTCAGGTCCTCCATCAGCAGCGTATTGCTGGGACGGTTGCCCTCGAACACCATGTGCGGGATGCGCGATTCGTCCGTCAGGCCCGCTGCGCGCAGTTCGTCGGCGCTGCGGCCGCGCATCAGCGCCTCGGCCTGGGCAAAGCAGTTGGCCAGCAGCTTGGCGTGATGCCCCGGCAGTTCGCGCGGAGGCACCAGCGGCGCCACGAAGTCGACCGGCACGATCTGCGAGCCCTGATGAATCATCTGGAAATAGGCGTGCTGGCCGTTGGTGCCGGCCGAGCCCCAGACCACCGGGGCGGTATCGGTGTCGATCCGGCTGCCGTCGAGTTGCACCGACTTGCCGTTGCTTTCCATTTCGAGCTGCTGCAGGAACGCCGGAAACAGTTCGAGCGATGTGGAGTAGGGCGCCATGCAGCTGGTTGGCATGCCGCAGAAGTTGCGGTACCAGATGCCCAGCATCGCCATCACCACGGGCATGTTGCTGGCAAGCGGTGCGGTGCGGAAGTGATCGTCCATGGCTCGGGCGCCGAGCAGCAGGTCCTCGAAAATGTCGAATCCGATGGCCAGTGCAATCGACAGCCCGACCGACGACCACAGCGAGAATCGTCCGCCAATCCAGTCCCAGAACTCGAACATGTTGGCGGGGTCGATGCCGAAGCTGACCACCGCCTCGCGATTGGTCGACACCGCGACGAAATGCCGCGCGAGCTGATTCTCGGTCACGCCATGGTGCAGGAACCAGTCGCGCATGCTGCAGGCGTTGGCCATGGTTTCCAGCGTCGTGAACGTCTTCGAGCAGACAATGACCAGCGTGCGCGCCGGGTCCAGGCGCACGAGCGTTTCGGCCAGTTCGGTACCGTCGACATTCGAGACAAAATGCATGCGCGGCCCGCGAGGGTCGGCAAGATGGGCCAGTGCGCGGCACACCATGCGCGGGCCGAGGTCAGAGCCGCCGATACCGATATTGACGATATCCGTGATCGACTGGCCGGTGGAGCCGGTCCATGCGCCGCTGCGTACACGCTCCGCGAACTCGCGCATGCGACGCAGCACGTCGTGGATGCCGGGCATCACCGATGCGCCATCGACCTTGAACGGGGCGTCTGGCAGCGCGCGCAGCGCCACGTGCAGGGCGGCGCGGTCTTCGGACGCATTGATATGCTCGCCTGCAAACATCGCGTCGCGGCGCTGGGGCACGCCGGCTTCCTCGGCCAGCTTCATCAGCAGCGCGAAGGTCTCGGGCGTAATGCGGTTCTTGGAGTAGTCCAGGTACAGGCCGGCCGCTTCCAGCGAAAACGCCTCGACCCGGCGGGCGGCCCCGGCTTCGGCAAACCACTGCTGCATCGGCGTTTCGCGGATGGACTCGTGGTGTTGACGAAGGGCGTTCCAGGCGTGGAGTTCAGTCGGCATGCGTTCTTCAGGAATTCAGGGGCGTCGCGCCAGCGCTCCGTGGCTGGCGTTGGCAAGTATATCGCCACAATGTGATCGCAAATGCCGGAAGTGGCAGCAAAAAGTAACGGCACTTGCCGCATTGGCGATTTCGGGTTTGCGGCGATGCCGTTACCTTAGCAGGCTGCAGGGGGGCTGCCCTATCGGCGGTTGTCCGACATACCCGACGTATCCGACATATCCGACGCATCTGGCGGCTGCCGCATCACGTAGGTAGGGCTTCGTGTGACCCCGGCATACGCGGCACTGCCAGGCGCTGTAGCCCGGATCACGCGGCGCCGCCTTGCAGCAGCGCATTGAAGATCGCTCGCGCGGGCAGGTAGAGCTCGCTTGCGGTCATGCCAGCCGGGCCAGTGCCCGATGCCACCAGCCGGTCCGCCGCGCGGCCGTGAATCCACACCGCCGCACGCGTGGCCGCAACGATCGGCATGCCCTGCGCGAGCAACGCACCGATCATGCCGGCCAGCACGTCGCCGGTGCCGGCGGTCGACAACGCGGCACTGCCGGTTGGATTGATCGCCGGAGGCGCGCCATCGGCCGAGGCGATCACCGTGCCGGACCCCTTGAGCACGATCGTGGCCTGCCATCGGGCCGCGAGCGCGGTGGCCGCTTCAAGCCGGTTGCGCTGGACGTCCCCCACGCTGCAGCCCAGCAGTCGCGCGGCTTCAAGCGGGTGCGGGGTCATCACATGTTCAATGCCGCTGTCGATAAGCTGCTGTGCGAGGGTATTGTCCGACGCCAGCAGGTTCAGCGCGTCGGCGTCAAGCACCAGCGGTATCGTGGGCGTCGCGTTGGCGCAGATGTCGATCAATTGCGCCAGGTGCTTGCGAGCGGCGGCGCCGGTACCCATCCCGGGCCCGGCCACGCATGCCGACATGGTGTCGAGCGCAAGCTCGGCCAGGGCGTGCAGCATCAGCTCCGGCTGGACCGGATCGATGACCGGCGCCGGTTGTGCGAGAAAGCCCACATGGACCCGTCCGGCGCCGAGATGCAGCGCCGCACGCGCGCCAAGCAGCGGCGCTCCCGTCATGCCGTGGTTGCCGCCGATCACTGCCAGGCTGCCGAAGCTGCCCTTGTTGTCCGAATGCTCGCGCCGGGGTAGCGAATGGGCAAAGCCTGGGGGCTGGTTGACTACCGCCATCGGATGTTCGGCAGGCGGGTATTCGAGCCCGAGCGGGGCGATGTCGATCTCGCCCGCGCAATCGCGGCCGTCCAGCGTGAGCAGCCCGGGCTTCGCAGCCAGGAACGTCAGTGTGCGCCGCGCCCGGACGGCCGGCTGTCCCGCGCCGGTGTCGGCGAAAAGTCCGCTCGGGATGTCGAGCGCGTACGCCGGCAGGTGCGATCCGTTGAGATGGTCGATCCAGCGCGCCAGATTGCCTTCGGCCGGGCGATTGAGTCCGATACCGATCAGGCCGTCGACGATCGCGACGCAGCCGGTTGGCCACGGGGGCAACGCGGTGTCGGCATCGTTGGGCAGCGCCAGCAGCGGTACGCCTGCAGTGCGCGCTTCAAGCCATGCGCGTGCTGCATCGGCCGGCAGGCGATCGGCTTCGCCGATCAGCCACGCTTCCACCAGGCGGCCGCTCCGATGCAGGCGGGTTGCGGCGACCAGTGCGTCGCCGCCATTGTTGCCGGGGCCCGCCAGGCAGAGGATGCGGCCGCTCGGCACCCACGTCTGGAGCCAGGCGGCGGCCGCGGCGCCCGCGCGCGACATCAGTGTGAACGGTGCGGTCGCGGCCAGTCCGGCGTGTTCCACGCGGCGGATCGTGGCCACGTCGTATAGCGGCGTGACGTCCGTGCCGGCAGCGTCCAGCGCCAGCAGTTCGGGCGTGGCGTCTGGGTCTTGCGAAGCGGAGGGCGGGACTATGGTGCTCATATCGGTATCAGGCTGGTGCCAGCTGGTAGCGCGCGGGAGTAAGCCCATCCATGTCGATGGCTGGCCCGTCGCCCCGGCCGGCGCTCGCAGCGATCTGGTCCGCGGCAATTTTGCCTGATCCGCAGCTCATCGCCCAGCCCGTCGACCCGTGACCGAGGTTCAGGAACAGGCCCGGCACGCTGGTGGCGCCGATCAGCGGTGGTCCATCGGGCAGCATGGGCCGGGCGCCGGCCCAGAGGGTGGCCTGGTTGTAGTGCCCGGCGGCCGGAAACCAGTCGCGGGCCACCTTGATCAGCGTGTTGAGCGCGGCGGGGCGCAGGTCCAGCCTGCGCGAGCCAAGTTCGGCCGTGCCCGCCACGCGCAAGCGGTTGCCCATGCGCGTGATGGCCACCTTGAACGATTCATCCATCAGCGCGCCAAGTGGCGCCTGCAATTCGTCGCTGACCATGACCGTGGCCGAGTAACCCTTGACCGGGTAGAGCGGCACGCGCAGCCCGAGCGGGCGCAACAACGCGGCGCTGCCAACACCTGCGGCCAGCAGCACGCGGTCAGCGTCGAGTACCTCAGGCACTCTGCCACCGGGGGTTTCCAGTTCGACCGATAGACCGCCGCTCGCGATCCGCAGCCGTGCAACGCTGGTCTGGAAGCGGAATCGCACGCCAGCAGCTTCGGCGTGCTGGTGCAGCCGCCGCACGAACATCGGGCAATTGCCGGATTCATCCTCGGGCAGATGCAGGCCACCTGCCAGCGGGGTATCGTCGGTCAGGCCCGGTTCGATCCGCCGGCACCCTGCGGCGTCGACGAGCCGGTGCGGCACGGCGTTCTCTCGCAGCAGGGCCAGCGCGGGTGCCGCCAGGTCAAGATCCCGCTGCGTGCGGAACAACTGCAGGTAGCCGCGCGACTGTTCGTACTCGATGTCCAGTTCCGAGCGCAGCTCGTGCAGGCAGGTGCGGCTGTAGAACGCCACGCGCTGCATGCGCAGCTTGTTGATGCGGTATCGCTCGGGGTGACATTCGCGCAGCCAGCGCGTGATCCAGCGCCACATCGCCGGGTCCGCGCTCGGGCGGAACACGACCGGCGCTTCACGCTCGAACAGCGTACGCAGGATCTTGCGCGGCATCCCCGGCGCGGCCCACGGCGTGACGTAGCCGGGGGCGATAACGCCCGCATTGCCGAAGCTGGCCTCCTGCGCCGGTGCGCCGCGCCGCTCCAGGACGGTAACCTCGAAGCCGGCCTGGCGCAGATACCAGGCCGAGCAGACGCCGATCGCGCCGGCGCCGATGACAATCACGTGCATCTTCGGCCAATGCCCCCTCTAGGGTTAGCTCATCTACTTGAGCTCCTTCGCCATCACCACGTCCGGCAGCCACGTGACCACGCTGGGCCACACCGTGATGATGCCGATGGCAATTACCATCATCATGAAGAACGGCAATGACACTCTGGCGATGTAGTTGCTGTCCCGCCCCGTCATGCTCTGGAGCACGAACAGGTTGAAGCCGACAGGCGGCGTGACTTCGGCGATCTCCACCAGCAGCACGATGAAGATGCCAAACCATACCAGATCGAAGCCGGCGGCCTGCACCATCGGCAGGACCGTGGCCGTGGTCAGCGCGATCATCGAGATGCCGTCGAGCGCGGTGCCAAGCAGGATGTAGATGATCGTCAGCACGGCGATCAGCGACCATGGCGACAGTTGCAGCGCCGCCACCCATTCGGCCAGCGCACGCGGAATGCCCGTGAAACTCATGGTGACCGACAGGAACGACGTGGCGCCGAGCACGAACATGATCATCGCGGTCAGCCGCGTGGCCGACATCAGGCTTTCCCAGAATGCCTGGCGCGTCAGCGAGCCGCCAACCCAGGCCAGCGCGAGCGATGCCACCACGCCGTAGGCCGCCGCTTCGGTGGCCGTGGAGTAGCCGGCCATCATGATCCACGTAATGAACGCAATCAGGATGATGCAAGGCATGAGCTGGCGGATCGAAGCCAGCCGCGCGGCCCACCCGAACGTCTCGGCCGCGGGGGTCTTCTCGGGGTTCATCAGCGCCCAGACCACGATGTACCCCGAGAACAGGATCATCAGCAACAGGCCAGGCAGGAAGCCGGCCAGGAACACGCGGATGATCGACACGTCGGCGGACACCGCATACACCACCATCGTGATCGAGGGCGGGATCAGGATGCCGAGCGTGCCCGCCGTCGACAGCGACCCCAGCGTGATGCGCTCATCGTAGCCGCGCTTCGTCAACTCCGGCAGCGCGGACTTCGCAATCGTCGCGCAGGTGGCTGCCGACGACCCCGAGACCGAACCGAAGATGCCGCAGCCGAGGATGTTGACGTGCATGAGCCGCCCGGGCAGCCAGTTCAGCCACGGGGAGAGGCCGTTGAACATCTGCTCGGAGAGCTTCGTGCGGAACAGGATCTCGCCCATCCACACGAACAGCGGCAGCGAGGCCAGCGTGTAGGAGGCGCTGGACGACCACCACGAGTTGGCCAGGTTGACCAGCGCATCGTGGTCGGAAAAGATCACCAGGCCGACCCACGAGGTCACGGCGATCGCCACGGGAATCCAGGCGCCGATCGCCAGGAAGACGATCATCACCAGCAGCAGGACCAGGGCAACAAGGATGGTGCTCATCAGACGGTCTCCCCGAAATCGCCGGCGGCCAGCTTGGCCTCCTGTGCCAGTTGGTAGCGCGGCTTCTGCCGGCGCACCACGCGCAGCCACTCATCGCCAACTGCCAGCAGGAAGCCGAGCGCGCCGATTACGGCAAAGCTCTGCGGAATCCAGAGCGGGATCACGATCTGGCCTTGCGAGACATCGCCGATGTCCCAGCTCTGCCACGCGAACGTGGCAAGCGCCCAGGCCGCGTAGCCGGCAAAGACCAGGCAGATCGTCAGCGAAATCACTTCCAGCAGCCAGCGGCGCTTCGTGCCGACGGCTTCCAGCAGCATCTCCACGCGCACGATGCCGCCGTGCTGGAAGGTCTGGCCAAGGATCAGGAAGGCCGAGGCAGCGCACAGCCAGGCGACGATGTCGTCGCCGCCCTTGAGCGTGATCGAGGTTTCGCGCGAAATCGACATCGCGATCATGACGATGCAGACGGCAAGGATGCAGAGCGCGCCGAGCACGGCGCACAGGTCAAGCAGATGGTCGAGCCAGCGCTTGCGGAGGATGGGGGCTTCCATGGTGATGACGGGCTACCTGTGAGGCGGATTGAGCGATGGAAACGCGGCGCGGACGCCCGAAGGCGTGCGCGCCTGCTGCAGTACCGATATGGCTAACCGGTGGCTAACCGGTGGCGAACCGGTGGCGAACCGGTGGCGAACCCGGTGGCTACTTCCGGTAGGCGTCGAGGATCGCCTTGCCGTCGTCGCCGGCGCTCTTCGCCCAGTCGGCAACCATGACGTCCCCCACCTTCTGCATGTCGGACTTGAGCTGCGGCGATGGCGGTGCCACGGTCATGCCGTTCTTCGACAGCGTGCCCAGGTACTCGCGCGTCTTCTGCTCGGAGACCTGCCAGCCGCGCTTCTCGGCGTCGGCCACGGCCTTGAGCAGCGCGTCCTGGGACGGCTTGTCGAGCGCGTTGAAGGCTTTCTTGCTGACCACCAGCATGTTCTTGGGCAGCCAGGCATCGACGGTATAGAAGTATTTGACCGACTCCCACACCTTGGTATCGACACCGGTGGCGCCCGACGACATGAACGAGTTGACCGTGCCGGTGGCAAGCGCCTGCGCCAGATCGGCGGCCTGGATCGTCACTGGCTGGGCGCTGACCAGTTCGGCGATCTTCGACGTGGCCGGGTTGTAGGCGCGCCATTTCAGGCCCTTCATGTCGGCGGCGCTGTTCAGCGGCTTGTTCGCGTAGATGCCCTGCGGCGGCCAGGCCACCGCGTAGAGCAGCTTCATGCCCTGGCGGTCCAGCACCTTGTCGGTGACCGCCCTGGAGGCTTGCCAGAGCTTGTAGGCATCGCCATAACTCGTGGCCAGGAAGGGTACTGCGTCGATGCCGAAGACCGGGTTCTCGTTGGCCAGCGTCGACATCAGGATCTCGCCCATCTGCACCTGGCCGGTCTGCACGCCGCGCTTGATCTCGTTGGCCTTGAGCAGCGAGCCATTCGGGTGCAGCACGATCTTCAGCTTGCCGCCGGTGGCCTTTTCCACGTCGTTGGCCATCTGCTGGAGGTTTTCCGTGTGCAGGTTGGTGGCCGGGTATCCGGTCGGCAGATCCCATTTCGTATCCGCCCGTGCCGCCGTGGCGGCCAGCAGCAGGCCCGCCGCCGCGACTGCCAATGCCTTGACTCGCATCTCGATCTCTCCCTGGTGTTGCGCTTGGGGCGCCTGCCCGACTGCGCGGGTTTGACTACCTGGAACTACCGCGCCCATGTCTCAAACATTTGAGTCATGGGCGGTAATGCGATCACGGCGTGGTGGTGGCTCAGCCCTCGCGCCGTGACGGATACACGATGGATTCCAATGCAAGCGCCGTGCCCAGCAGTTGCGCGTCGCGCATCGGGCCGTGCGAGAGCATCAGGCCCACGGGCAGTTCATCCTGTGCGTGGCAGGGCAGCGAGACCGAGCAACCGTCGAGGAAATTGAAAGCCGACGTATTGCGCAGCAACAGGCCGTTGGTGCGGTAGAAGAGGGTGTCGTCGCCAACCAGCGGGGCGATCGCCGGGGCCACCATTGGCACAGTGGGGCAAACCACGGCATCGAACGGCGCCAGGCGCGCCTCCATGCGGGCGATCCAGTCGAGCCGCGCACGGTGCAGGGCGATGTAGTCGGCCGCGCTCGTCGACGCACCGCGCTCGATGCGGGTCAACACGCGCGGATCGTAAAGATTGCGGTGCGTGGCGAGCAGGGCCCGATGGTGCGCGTAGGCCTCGGGCGCGGAGAACCCGCCCGCAGCGTTGAGGCCGGCCAGCTCCGAAAGCTCGGGCATGTCGACGTGGTCCACGCGCACGCCGGCGGCGGAGAGCCGGCCGATGGCCCGGTCGAAGGCGCGCGAGACCGCATCGTCGAGGTCGTCCAGCACAAGCTGGCGCGGAATGGCCAACCGGATCGCGCTGGCGGCCGTGATGCGCGGAATGACGGGCGCGTCCGCGATCACGCTGTCCACGGCGATGCAGTCGGCCAGCGTGCGGGCCATCGCACAGGCTGTATCGAGCGTGTACGAAAGCGGGAACGCGCCGGTCAGCGGCACGCGCCGCGAGGTGGGCTTGAACCCGGTGATGCCGCACAGCGCGGCGGGAATGCGGATCGAGCCGCCGGTGTCGCTGCCCAGGCCAGCCACCGCCGTGCCGAGCACGACCGAGACCGCCGCGCCGGACGATGATCCTCCCGGAATACGGGCCACCGTGCTGTCGCACGGGTTCACCGGCGTACCGAAATGGGGATTGATGCCAACGCCCGAGAACGCGAACTCGGTCATGTTGGTGCGGCCGACCAGCGCGGCACCGGCCGCGCGCAACCGGGCCACCACGGTGGCATCCTCGGTCGCCGGAGCGGCATCCTGGCGGGCTGTGGACCCTGCGCGCGTGACTTCGCCAGCGACGTCATACAGGTCCTTGATCGACACGGGCAAGCCAGCCAGTGGGTGGAGCGGCTTGCCCGCGCGGTCGGCGGCGTCGGCTGCACGGGCCACCTGGGTGGCGGCATCGAACGTGGTGTGCAGGTAGACCGCCTGGGCGGCAGGGTCGGCGGCACGGGCGGCGGCTTCGGCGAGCAGGTCGGCGCGGCTGGTAGTGTCGGCGCGGAAGGCGGTGTGAAGCGAAGCAATGTCAGGCAGCATGACGGTTGGCGAGGGCGTCGAGGGTGTAACGGGGGAAAGGCGCCGCGGAGCAGGACCGCTTTCACGCATTGCCTGTGTGAATTAAGGTATTCATGCTCATAATTTGCCAATAAACTGTCAAGCTAAAATTGCCCGCAACCGCTTCGGGCTTTCACCTACCCCAAGCACACCAGGAGAGTCTCCCCATGGCACGCAAGCCCGCATCGGATCGCCCTGCCGACGCCGCGTCAGAGGCGGTCGCGCCCGGGACGACGCCGCTTGCACGGGCCGCTGGCGTCAATATCGTGTCGTCGTCGCACCTGGTTTCGGTGCGCAGTCCCGAGCTGTCGGAATTCGAGTTCGGGCTGAACACGGCCTACAACGCCTACAGCCGCTGGGTGGTCCGCTGCATGGGCGCCGCTGGCGTACGCGACCTGACGTTCCTAGATGTGCTGGTGCTGCACCACGTCAATCATCGCGGGCGTGCAAAGCGGCTGGCAGATATCTGCTTTGTGCTCAATGTCGAGGACACCCACCTGGTCACGTATTCGCTCAAGAAGCTGGTGGGTCTGGGGCTGGTGGCGGGCGAGCGGGTCGGCAAGGAAGCCACCTACGCCACCACGTCGGCCGGCGCCGATGCCTGCGCACGGTATCGCGAGATCCGCGAACAGTGCCTGACGAGCAATTTCACCGAGGGCAGCGACGAGAACGTGGAGATTGGCGAGCTGGCGCGCCTGCTTCGAGTGTTGACCGGCCTCTACGAGCAGGCTGCACGCTCGGCCACGTCACTCTAGGTAGCCCCATCAGAACGATGCGGGACTCATTGCATGGCCTCATTTGATTTTCCGGTCTTGATCACAGACGTTATCAAGAGGCGGGAAAAGGCGGCCCCCAAGTGCACCACGGCTCTAGCCGCCTCTCCCATCGTCGCCAATGTCCGGCGTGCTCGCCAGACAGTTGGCCTGGTCCCCATTTGCCTGCAATAGCGAGGCCCAGGTCGCCGACGATCCGGAATCGCTTGCGTATTGCTGGGCAGCTCCTGATGAGAGCATTGCCGCATAGCAGACGACATGGTGATTGCAGAGGAGGTCGTCACGAACAGTCATCGTAGGATCGATGGTGTCGTCCTCGAGACCGAGCACGACGGGGAGGGCGGAGAATCCATTCGCGCTTGGAGGGAGGTCGGGCACAACGTCGGCCTTGCTGTTGATTACCGCGTACTTTCCGCCCTGGTTCTGGAACACCTGAGCAAAGGCATCGGCAAATGCTCCGTCGCCAGGCCTGGGAGAGGCGAAGAAACACGCCGTGACCGTGTTCTTTGCAAGCTTCTGGGTCAGGTCGAACGCGAGGTATTCGGCGATTGTGGCGCCAAGGCTGTGGCCGGTGATCATGACGGAGCCGGTGCCGATGACTTCGGCGAGCGCGTCAATTGCCGGAAGCGCGGCGTCTTGCGTCGCGGGGACATACTTCATGGTCGCATACACGCTCCAGAAACCCTCTTCCACCCGACCGGAAGTCGGATGATTGACCAAATTGCATTCCGCATCGATGACCCATTCGCGGATGTTGGCAGTGCCGCGTATGGCTATCACATACATGTCCCTGAGTTTCATCAGCGCGCCGTAGCACGCTTGACGCGGACTGAGTTGCCGGTCGCCAGTCAGGGAGGCTACGGCATCCTGGGCCACCAGATATCCGATCACCGCATTGTTGTTCTGCAGCGCGTTGAACAGCGAGTTGTTCAACGCCGGTGGCTGGGTGGCGGCCGGGTTTTTTGCGTAGGCGTTGAAGACGTCCGCTATTAGCAGGCCGTATTCGGCCACATCAGTGGCATTGACGCCGATTGTCGTCGTAAGGAAACCGTCGCTTGGGGTGGCCATGATGGTTCTCCTTTTTGTGGCATGGGGGCCAGCTACCTCGACAAGATGCGGCTGATGCCAGCCTTTATCTGGTTGAAGCGACAGGGACCGCCCGAGACATCCTGTTCGAGTACAGGAAAGGGCTTGCCGACGCTACGAGCTGTAAGTGCCATATTCCGCACCTGCAGGGCGCAACTTCGGAAAACCACACCTGTTTCATCTAGGTGTTTTATACGGAGAATTACGAACAAACCGCTGGAATTTGCGCGGCAAGTACGACAACGCCAAAACGCCGGCAGCTTAGGTGACTTTTAGAGCACTATAACGGCGCCAGGCTTCCTGGGCAGGGGTTGCCGTCCGTTTGCGCCGCTAATGTCCGCGTCCGCCGCATTGCGCAATGCAAAAAGCGGTCGCCGACAGGGTACAATAGCGGTTTTCCGCCAGCCGGCATTCCATTCAGCAGTGTCGGCGGCCGCCTGCCCCGACCCTCCTACGCCTCCCGACCGTAACGATCATGGCGCATTTCTCGTGCTTCCCCGGCGCTTTGGCGCTTTCCGCCTTCCGTCAGCAGCGTCTGCTTGCCGCTCTTCAACAAATCGACGCCGATATTGAATCGGTACATGGCCAGTTCGTGCATTTCGTCGATTCGGATACCCCGCTGTCCGCCGAGGACCAGACTCGCATCGGTGCGCTGCTGACCTACGGCGCACCGTTTTCGGCTCAGACCGAGGGCGATCGCTTTGTGGTGATTCCGCGCTTCGGCACGATCTCGCCATGGGCCAGCAAGGCCACCGACATCGCCCATAACTGCGGCCTGACCCACGTGCACCGCATCGAGCGCGGCATCGAGATCACCGTGATCTGCAAGAAGGGCCTGCTGCGTGGCCGCAAGTCGCTGGACGCCGGTACGCGTGCCGCGGTGGCCGCGCACCTGTTCGACCGCATGACCGAGACGGTGATCGGCACGCGCGAAGAGGCCGCGGCGCTGTTCCAGGAACTGCCGGCCAAGCCGCTGCAGTTCGTCGATATCTCGACGGGCCGCAGTGCGCTGGTCGACGCCAACACGGCGATGGGCCTGGCGCTGTCCGACGACGAGATCGATTACCTGCTGGATGCCTATGGCAAGCTCGGCCGCAACCCGACCGACGTCGAGTTGATGATGTTCGCGCAGGCCAACAGCGAGCACTGCCGCCACAAGATCTTCAACGCCACCTGGACCATCGACGGCGTGGCCCAGGACAAGTCGCTGTTCGCGATGATCCGCAATACACACCAGTTGAACCCGCAGGGTTCGATCGTGGCGTACTCAGATAACTCCGCCGTCATGGAGGGCGACGTGGCCGAACGCTGGTTCCCGCGTGGCGCGGACCAGAAGTATGGCCGCCACGAGGCGCTGACCCATACGCTGATGAAGGTGGAGACGCACAACCACCCGACCGCGATCTCGCCGTTCGCGGGCGCCTCGACGGGCGCCGGCGGTGAAATCCGCGACGAAGGCGCCACCGGCCGCGGCGCAAAGCCGAAGGCGGGCCTGACCGGCTTCACGGTATCGAACCTGATGCTGCCCGACGCGGTCGAGTCCTGGGAAAACGCGCGTGACGCGGCCCAGCCGGTTGCCCATCGCAACCCGGATGACAAGGCTGGCGTGACCGGCAAGCCGGATCGCATCGCGTCGCCGCTGCAGATCATGATCGATGGCCCGCTCGGCGGCGCCGCGTTCAACAACGAATTCGGCCGCGCCAACCTGGGCGGCTACTTCCGCGTCTACGAGCAGAACGTTGGCGGCACCGTGCGCGGCTATCACAAGCCGATCATGATCGCCGGCGGCATCGGCAACATCGACGGCTCGCACACGCACAAGGACCCGCTGCCGGCCGGCACGCTGCTGATCCAGCTCGGCGGCCCGGGCATGCGTATCGGCATGGGCGGCGGCGCCGCCAGCTCGATGGCGACCGGTACCAATACGGCCGACCTCGATTTCGACTCCGTGCAGCGTGGCAACCCCGAGATGGAGCGCCGTGCCCAGGAAGTCATCAATGCCTGCTGGCAGCTTGGCGATGACAACCCGATCCTGTCGATCCACGACGTTGGCGCAGGCGGTATCTCGAATGCGTTCCCGGAGCTTGTCGATGGCGCCGGCCGAGGCGCGCGTTTTGAACTGCGCCAGGTGCATCTGGAGGAGTCCGGTCTTTCGCCGGCGGAAATC
Source organism: Cupriavidus sp. (assembly GCA_019236395.1). Lineage (GTDB taxonomy): Bacteria > Pseudomonadota > Gammaproteobacteria > Burkholderiales > Burkholderiaceae > Cupriavidus. The sequence continues at coordinate 3,446 of JAFAJB010000221.1, read as the reverse complement.
TGGTGCAACGAATCGCAAGAGCGCTATGTCCTGGCGATTGCGCCGAACGAGCTGCCGCGCTTCCAGGCGATGTGCGAGCGCGAGCGGTCGCCGTTCGCGGTGGTGGGTATCGCAACGGAGGAGAAGCAGCTTCAACTCGTCGATGCCGAGGTGGACGCCGCGTTGAAGGAGCACTACACGGTCAATATGCCGATGGACGTGCTGCTCGGCAAGCCGCCGCGCATGCATCGTGATGTCCAGCGCGCACAGCAGGAACTGCCGCCCGTCGACGTGACCGGCATTTCGCTGGAGCAGGCCGTGCGTGACGTGCTGCGCCACCCGACCGTGGCGAGCAAGTCGTTCCTGATCTCGATCGGTGACCGTACCGTGGGCGGCATGAATGCGCGTGACCAGCTGGTCGGTCCGTGGCAGGTGCCGGTGGCCGACGTGGCCGTGACCACGCTCGACTACAAGGGCGTGGCCGGCGAAGCGATGACGATGGGCGAGCGTACGCCGCTGGCCGTGATCGACGCGCCTGCGTCGGGCCGCATGGCAATCGGCGAGGCGCTGACGAACCTGGCTGCCGCGCCGGTCAAGGACCTGGGCAAGGTCAAGCTGTCGGCCAACTGGATGGCGGCCTGCGGCGTGGCTGGCGAAGATGCCAAGCTCTATGACACCGTGCATGCCATCGGCATGGAACTGTGCCCGGCGCTCGGCATCAGCATTCCTGTCGGCAAGGATTCGCTGTCGATGCGCACCAAGTGGTCCGATGCGGATGGCGACAAGGAAGTCGTGGCGCCTGTGTCGTTGATCATTTCGGCCTTCGCCGCGGTCGACGACGTGAACCGGACGCTGACGCCGCAGCTTCGCACGGACCAGGGCGAAAGCGTGCTGATCGCGGTCGACCTGGGGCGTGCCAAGAACCGCATGGGTGGCAGTATTCTTGCGCAGGTGACCCAGCAGGTTGGCGACAGCGCGCCCGATGTCGATAGCGCCGAGGACCTGAAGAACTTCTTCAACGTGATCCAGCGCCTGAACCGGGAAGGCAAGCTGCTGGCCTACCACGACCGTTCGGATGGCGGCATCATGGCCGCCGTGGCCGAAATGGCCTTCGCTGGCCACTGCGGCGTCTCGCTGAACGTCGACATGCTGACGCTCGACCCGAACCAGGAACAGGATTACGGCGACGCCAAGAACTGGGCGCAGCAGATTGCAGAGCGTCGCAACGACCAGACGCTGCGCGCACTGTTCTCCGAAGAACTCGGTGCCGTGATCCAGGTGCGCCTGGACGAGCGCGATGCAGTCTTCGGCGTACTGCGTGAGGCCGGGCTGTCGGCATGCAGCCACGTGATCGGCAAGCCGAACACGAATGACCAGATCGAGATCTATCGTGACGCCAAGAAGGTGTTTGGTGCGGCACGCTCGGATCTGCAGCGTACCTGGACCGAGGTGAGTTGGCGCATCGCGCGTCTGCGCGACAACCCCGCGTGTGCCGATAGCGAATACGAACGCGTGCTCGACGCCGCAGATCCGGGCATCAGCCCCGTGCTGACGTTCGATCTGGCCGAGGACATCGCCGCACCGTTCATCGCGCCGGGCAAGCGTCCGCGCGTGGCAATCCTGCGCGAGCAGGGCGTGAACTCCCAGATCGAAATGGCCTACAGCATGGATCTGGCCGGCTTCGACACGCACGACGTCCACATGAGCGACCTGATCGCCGGCCGTGCCAATCTGGCCGACTTCAAGGGCTTTGTGGCCTGCGGTGGTTTCAGCTACGGCGACGTGCTCGGCGCAGGCGAGGGCTGGGCCAAGACGATCCTGTTCAACGGTCAGATGGCGGAGCAGTTCGCGGCCTTCTTCAACCGCCAGGACACGTTCGCGCTCGGTGTGTGCAACGGTTGCCAGATGATGAGCAACCTGGCCCCGATCATCCCCGGTGCCGGTGCCTGGCCGAAGTTCACGCGCAACCAGTCGGAACAGTACGAAGCGCGCTTCGTGACCGTCGAGGTGCAGCAATCGCCGTCGATCTTCTTCGCCGGCATGGAAGGCAGCCGCATTCCGATCGTTGTCGCCCACGGTGAAGGCTTTGCGGACTTCTCGCAGCAAGGTGATATCGACCGCGCCAATGTGGCGCTGCGCTTCGTTGACAATCGTGGCGCCGCGACGCAAACGTATCCGCTGAACCCCAACGGTTCGCCGCAGGGTATTACGTCGGTGACAACGGTCGATGGCCGCTTCACCGTGCTGATGCCGCACCCGGAGCGCGTGTTCCGCACCGCGACGATGAGCTGGGCGCCGGACGCCTGGAAGCAGGCTGCCGATGGCAGCAGCCCGTGGATGCGCATGTTCCGCAATGCGCGGAAATGGGTGGGCTGATACGGTTCACGTCAAAAAATGAAAGGCGCCCGCAGTTTGGGCGCCTTTTTTCATGGCCATGCCGGCGTGCAACACCGGCATGGCAGGGTGCTATCGGACAAAGAACGCCAGGTAAAGCATCCACGCCGAGCAAACGTAACTGAAGATACTGACCGAATAAACGGCAGGGGTCATGATCTTCATCTGGAACTCCTTGTCTCCAAGGAACCTGGTCAGAAATTTTCCATAGGAACTCCTGGTAGTAGTGAGTCGTCATTGGGTTCAGGAAACAATCGGATGAATCAGCAACGCATATCCGGCAAAACTGAGCGCTCCAGATCCGATCGATAGAAGTATCGAGAACAACAGCACCGTGTGCGGCCGTGAATCGCGTGCAACGGATTCCAGTGGGCTATCCATTGCACCGACAAGCACGAGCACTGACGCGAATACGATGATCACGACGTGTGTCGTTATCAGGACCCACAGGCCTCGTGAATCGCTGCCCGCCCATTCGAAGCCTGAAGCGAGCGTGTAGCATGCAGCGGCGCTCATCGGGATTGCCGTCCAAAGCAGCTGACCGTCGCGAATGGCGTGCAGCACGATGCCATGGCTTGTTGCTTGATAGAGGCGGGGCAGCTTCGCGAACGGCAGCAGTGCTAACGGCGCGACTAACGGGATCGCGACGTTGAACACAAACCAGCCGAACAGATCGAATGTGCCGACCATATAGCCCCTAAGTTGGACGTTGATGAAGTGTGCCGCGCGTGCGGCCACTTTTGCCGCACATCCACGGTGCAGCAAATGCTAGGCGCGACTGAGCGTCGCGCCAAGTGTCAACATGTGAACTTTTGGGTTGGTGGCTTGACTCTTGATCGCGGTCAAGCGAGATGTCTCAGGCTACGGCTGCGCTGGCAACGGAGGCCGATGGCTGCCTCGAAGGCTCGGCAGGTCGGGAGGGCCGCGGCTCGGGCTGAGCCACGGGTTGTTGAGCCGTCTGCAGACGGGCACTCCACGGCAGGTATCGCGAATAGAGCAGCCGCATGCGATCCGAGCCAGGCGGCACGGCAATTTCGCCGCGGATTTCCATGTAGGCGATGGTGGCCTGAAGC
>JAFAJB010000041.1 GCA_019236395.1 Cupriavidus sp. | reverse complement strand
CAAGCAGCTTGCCGCTACCGTCCTGGAAAACCGGATTGGTGCTCACGAGCACGATCGCGCCGAAGCCGATGATGAACGTCAGGATGTAGAAGTAGCCGATCCAGGTGGTGGCCCAGAAGACGGACTTGCGCGCTTCCTTGGCGTTGGGCACGGTGAAGAATCGCATCAGCACGTGCGGCAGGCCGGCCGTGCCGAACATCAGCGCAATGCCGAAGGAGATCGCCGAAATCGGGTCCTTGATGAACGTGCCCGGACCCATGATGGAATCCTTCTTTGCGTGGACCTCGACGGCTTTCGCGAACAGCGCCTCCGGGCTGAAGTGAAACTGCGCCATCACCATGAAGGCCATGAACGACGCGCCGCCCAGCAGCAGGCCGGCCTTGATGATCTGTACCCAGGTGGTTGCCGTCATGCCGCCGAACAGCACGTACACCATCATCAACGCGCCCACGATCACCACCGCGACCCAGTACTCGAGCCCGAACAGCAGCTTGATGAGTTGCCCGGCGCCCACCATCTGCGCGATCAGGTAGAACGCCACCACCACCAGCGTGCCCGATGCCGCGAACGCACGGATCGGCCCCTGCTTGAAGCGGTATGCGGCCACATCGGCAAACGTGAAGCGGCCGAGATTGCGCAGCCGCTCCGCCATCAGGAACGTGATGATAGGCCAGCCCACCAGGAAGCCGATCGAGTAGATCAGACCGTCGTATCCATTTGCGAAGACCGCCGCGGAGATGCCGAGGAACGACGCTGCCGACATGTAATCGCCAGCGATGGCCAGGCCGTTCTGGAAGCCCGTGATGCCGCCGCCGCCCGTATAGAACGCGGCCGCCGATGTGGTCCGCTTGGCCGCCCACTTGGTGATGAACAGCGTGCCGATGACGAACACGACGAACATCCCGATCGCCGTCCAGTTGGTCGGCTGCTTTACGGCCTGTCCGATGTCTCCGCCAGCCGCCAGCGCGACTGTGGACAGCAGCAGGGCGCCGCCTGCAATGATGGCGTGATGGGCTTTCATGCGACCTCCCGCTTGATCTGTTCGGTAAGGTCGTCGTAGGTGCGGTTGGCATGCCGCACGTACAGTCCGGTGATGACCACGGTAAAGACGATCACGAACAGGCCGATCGGCATGCCCCACGTCATCACGCCATGCCCGACCTTCGCGGCAAGCAGGTCCTTGTCGAAGGCTATCAGCAGCACATAGCCGTAGTAGATCACGAGCATGATGAGGGTGAGCACCCATCCAAGTCGCGTGCGCCTTTGAACCAGTTCGTGATACCGGGGATTTGCCTTCAGTCTTGCGACCAGATCGTCATTCATCTCTGTCTCCTGCTTTTACTTTTGCATGGCCGGACGTGATGGTCCGTCCCCGTGCGTAGTGCCGATCGGCGCACGCATGCGGGCGTCATCCGAAATCCATGCTGACAAGGTACGGTGCCCGGCTTACCTGCTACTTACACGGAGCGTCGAATCGCCCCGGGGTAAACGCCTAGCAGGTGGATGGGAGAGGGGTATGGGATCGACGGCGGCGTCACGGCGGCGTGTGTCGCAGCGTGTGTCGCTGCGAGTGGGGCGACGCTAGAACGAGACGGTCAGCGTCGTGATGACGACCTGATCGGATGAGCCCGGATTGAACCAGTAGGTGCCAACCGTCACCTTCTTGTACGTCAGTTGCAGCAGGCCGCCGCGCTGGAATTCGCGGTCTCCTCCGTAGATCCGCGTACGCTGCATCACGAAGCCGAAGCGCAGCCAGTCAACGGGCCGATAGCCGAGTTCGCTCCACGCATAGAGATAGCTCGGGGTCTGGGCAACGGAGCCGGCCAAGTATTCCGCTTCGATGTAGTAGTCAAGCTTGTTCCAGGAGACGCTTGCTTCGAGGCCGGGAATGGGGCCGTGGATGCTGCCTCCAACGAAGCCGATCATCGGCGTCACCTTGTACGCGATCTTCTCGCCGCCGGAGAATGACCAGCCCACGAAGGCGGACTCCGAGTGCATGGCCTCGTAGTTGACCCGGCCTTCGAGGTGGAGCTTGTCGTGCTCCGCGATCGCGATGGCGGACATGTAGCTCTGGCCCTGGCGTGGCATGTTCCAGTAACCGGAGGCCGTGAAGTTCCAGCCCGGAGGCGCTTCTTCCGGCGTGGTGCCGGGCAGCGGCGAGGTTTCCTGCGCCCACGCGCCGGGGACAGCGAGCGCGATGCCCAATGCGGTGCCCAACGCGATGACCGGGCGGCGCATCTCATCCCCCCAGCGCAATCACCGCCATGGTCAGGGCAACGCCAAGCACCATCATGCCCAGGCCGGTCCACCAGCCGTTGATGCCCGCATTGCGTCCGAGCGCCATGCCGCCGATGAACAGCATGATCAGCGTGAGCACCCGGGACACGACCAGGGCCATCTTCACGTCGCTCAGCACCACGAATGGAAGCGCCACCGGGAATGTGGAAAGCACAACGATGAAGAAGATGCGGATGGCCCCGAGCAAGTCCTTGAAGTCGAGCTTTGCCCGTGCGGGGATCCTCGTGGCATTTGCCAGCCGGCGGCGCAGCGGTTCGATCTCCGCGTCGGTCAGCAGCGCCTGCATGCCGCTCGGCAGCGTATCCCGGATGGTCCGCCGTGCGTCCGCGGCGGTTGGCGCCTCCCGGGCCGCTATCGCCACCTTGAAGCGCATGCCGCGATCAGCGAGGGTGCGCACCAGGTACATGATCGCGTCCACCAGCCCCCAGGCCAGATTGCAACCCAGTGCGGTCACCAGCATCGTGTGGCCCACGTCGGGGCCGGCGGTAGCCGAGTGCACCGCGCCGACGAACGTCAACGCCATGAACAGGCCAAAGCACATCTCCGCGACGCGATCGATGACACCGAGGACCGATTCGTGTGGGGAGTCTGTGTCGCCGGATTCGGCGTTATTCGCGGACATGATCGTTGGCGTAGGTCACACCCAGGGGCACGTGCTACTGGCCCTCGCAGGCCAGGCTCGCGGTGCCGGTGTCCTTGAAGGTGACCACCAGCTTGCTGTCCTTTGCGATGGTGATGGTCTGGCCGTAGCTCACGGTCGGCATGAACGCGATATCCGGCGCGACGGCCACCGGCGGATTCCTGGCCCCATCAACGCTCAGCGCAAGCTCGACCCGGTATGAATCGACCGCCACACCCTGACCCTGGCCCTTCTGCGCAAACTTCTGCTTGAAGGCGCACAGATCGGCGGTGATCTTTTCCAGCGCGGTCGGGATGTCGACGGGTTTGCCGGGAGGAATCGGCGCCGTATTGCAGGCAGCAAGCCAGCAGGGGCCGAACAATGCAAGCAAGGCGGTGCGCATGAGTGGCTTCATGGTTGTCTCCTGCACGGCAGGTCCGTTGCATCCGATCCACTGTAGCCCGGCTGCCTCATGAGCTCCATTGGTCCAAAGCACTATGAGGCGGCCGGCAGGTGGGTCGGTGGATTGACAGGTTAAGAGGCTGGCGTGTCCCGGGCGGTCAGAACTGGTGCCGCATGCCGACCATGACGCCAACACGCGTGGTGCTGTCGATATCGGTCACGGGTGTGCCGGCCCAGTATTCGGTTTCGCGGCCGACGGTGCCGCCGCGCGCGTAGACGACATCGGCCTCCACATACAGGCTGGTGCGCCTGGAAAGCGCGTAGTCGCCGACCAGCGCGATGCTGTCGGCGTTGCCGCTGCCGAGCAGTACGGGCTTGTCCTGGAACTGGGTGGTTACGCCGCCGCGCTGCTGATAGCGGTAGTACGCCCCCGACAAGTGCAGGGCCGGAGTGATCTGATAGCCGAGGCCGACGTACGAAATGGCAAATTCCGCATCGCCAGCCGATTCGCGCCGGCCCATGTGACCCAGATAGACGGTGGCGTTGCCGAACGCGTAGGACCCGCCCACGGTGTAGTTGCGTATCGTGTTGGCCCCGTCGGCGCTGCGACGCTGGTCATAGGCCACGCCAAGCGCCAGCGCGCCCTGCTGGTACTGCACGCCACCGCCGAATGTGGTGCCGCGGCTCTGGTTGCCGGGCTGTTCACCGGCGCCGTAGTCGAGCTGCACGGAAACCGGGCCGATCGTGTGCCGGTAGACCACGCTGTTGTCGATGCGATAGTCCTGAAAGAAGACGTCTCCGCCGATGTACAGCGGATCGGACCAGAAGTTGCCCCAGCCCTGGTCGAGCGGATTGAAGGCCCAGCCGATGTTGTTGAGCGCGTTGTACTGGCGCCCGAATGTCAGGCTGCCCCAGTCTCCGCTCAGGCCGGCCCATGCCTGACGGCCGAACAGGGCGTTATACGATGCGCGGCCGTCATCACTGCCAATGCCGGCCTCGAGCTGGAAAATCGCCTGGTTGCCGCCGCCGAGGTCCTCGGCGCCTTTCAGGCCAAAGCGGCTGCCGACCATGCCACCCGAAACGAGTGCCGCCTGGTCGTGGTGATGGCCGTCGATGTTGGACGTATAGCGTACGGCGGTGCTGACGATGCCATACAGGTTGACGCCCGATTCGGCGTGGGCGGCGCCGGGCAAAAGCCCGGTTGCGATCAGCCAGAGGCTGGCCGACTTCTTCATGAATTGTCCTCCGGAATGCAGACCCGCCCGGAACGCGCGCGTGCAGGCGAGGAGGGTCGGTCAGGCGTGCGCCCGAGTGGTTCCAGTCCCGGCGCGGAAATCCCCGGGAGTTCCAAAGGGCGCGCGGGTCGTTATCCAGGCAGTGCGCAAGCTTGGCGGCGCGGGCCCTGGATCGAGGGTCGAAGCGGCAGGCAGTGCCTGGAGGGGGCGAGAATCCGACGTCGCATCGACAGTGCGGAGCGGGCCGGAAAGGTCGGGCGCGAAGGCCCTGTGAACGTTCGCCGGTTACCCACTTCGACGTTTGAGGCGACGACTGGTGTGCAGATCAAGCCATGCACGAAGGCCGCGCCCGGTGTGGCGAACGGTGCGTAGTTTACTGCATTTGATTTCATGCACCCGAAAAGTGGACCTTTCGATGCATGAATCCTTCTGGCTTGCCGATTCTGGCAATAGACTGAATGGGACCGCACACGGCGCGCCCGCGTCGAGCGGACAACCCATCAGCGAGCCACGCCCATGTCATTGCCACACCTGTCCTCTGGCCAGACCGCCAGCGTTCTGCCGCTCGGCGCGCATCTGGCACAAACGCCGAGCAGTGCGCTGTTCAAGGCACCTCACCTCGAAGTGGCCCGCCTGGTGCTGATGGCAGGCAAGCGCCTGCCGCCGCACGCGGTGCCCGGTCCGCTCACTATCCAATGCCTGGAAGGCGAAGTGGAGGTGGCACTCGGCGGCGGCTCGCAGCGGCTCCGGGCTGGCGACCTGCTCTATCTCGCCGGCAATGAAAAGCACGATGTGGCGGCCGTCAGCGATGCCTCGCTGCTGTTGACGATCGTACTGCTTAACAACGGCGGCTAGGCCGGACGACCGAGGAAAGCCAATGGGCATCACCAGATGGTTGAAGCGTCGAAGCGCCGAGGTGCCGGCCTTCGATCGGCAGGACGTGGCCGACGCAGTCGAACGCATCACGGCATTGAACCCGCGCCTGCGGCTGGCCGCGCGTTACCAGCAGAAGCTGGCGCCAAAGACTGGCGAAGCGCTCGCGTATATCCGGGAGCTGGTTGAGGGCCTGCCGGCGTTTCGCGAGGCGAGCGCGGCATGCTGGTCGACCGATTGCTGCATCCGTACCTGCTTTGCTACGGCGGAAGAAGTATCGGCCGCGCTGAGCGGGGCCACGACGTTGCGCGATTTCTTCGACAGCAATCCGCTGGCACAGGAGGCCTACGCGGTGCTGGGGATGACCAGGACCGAGCGGCACACGCTCGGTGTGGCGGCGGCCGGCGATTCGGTGCGCACTGACGTGGCGCAGACCACCTACAGCTTCAGCGAACATCAGTTCCGTATGTGCGCGCTCACCGAGGCGGCGTTGCGCGAGGAGATCGTCGGCCGCATGCTCGATCAGCTTGCAATCCACGGAATGGCACGCATTGCCACCAAGCTGTCGAAGCGCGACACGCTCAAGCAGGAGATCGCGTTGCTCAAGACCCGGCAACGGTTGCTCGAGTCGAAAGGCCAAGGGATTGGCGCCGTGGTCGGCGGCGGCGCGGAGCCGGCCATCGGCGAGCTGGCAAAACTGAACGCGCAGATTGCGCAGAACGATGTCGAGCTTGCCAGACTCTCGGAGGCGACGGGCACGCTCGAACGCCAGCTCGACATCCTGATCGGCGTCGTCGGCGATGTCAGGAAACTGCTTCGCGTGGATTACCGGTGCGTGCGGCTGAGCCGGATGAACGTCGTGCTGCAGGATGATGACGTGGCCGGTGACGAAATCGAACTGGCGTCCGCGTCGGTGCCTGGCGACCCGCCACTGGTCCGCACGTTCATGCTGGTTCGCATCGCACGTGCCTCGATCGGGCCCACGCGGAACCTGCTCGACGTCGCGGAGCGCTTCCTGTAGCGCCGTGGCCGCAGCCTACTGCCCGAGTGCCTGGCACAGCGCCCGCAGATCGCGAACGATCAGGTGCGGCGGCGGGCTGCTACGCGTCCACCGCGCGGCGGACGCCTCGTCGGAACGCACCACCCATGCCGCTTGCGCGCCGGCGGCAATCGCCCCGGCCACATCGAGGTCGGGGTCGTCGCCAACATGAAGCATCCGGTCGGGCGCGCATCCGGCGGCCTCGGCCGCGGCGTGGAAGATCGCGGCATCCGGCTTGGCACTGCCGAAGCCCTGCGGATTCAGCGAGGCACGGAAAAAGTGGTGCCCGCCAGTCAGCCGCAGGTTAGCGTTGCCATTCGACACGGCGACCAGTGGGTACCGTTCGCTCAGCCATTGCAGCGCGGGCAGCGCGTCGTCGAAGAAGTCCACCTGCTGGCGCGCGGCATAGAACGCGTCATAGGCCGGCTCGGCAAGCTGCTGGTCCTCGGCCGACATCTCCAGCAAAAGCCGGACGGAACCCAGCCGTAGTGCGCGCATGTCTTGCGCCAGGTCGGGACGCATTGCTTCGTAACGGGAACGAAGCTCGGTGAGCACCTGGGGTGATGTCAGGATACTTGCCGTTTTCGGCGCGTGCTCCAGAAGCCAGCCGTGCAACGCCTGTTCCGCGCGCGTGACCGCCGGTGCAAAGGCCCAAAGGGTATCGTCAAGGTCGAGTGAGATGGCGGCGATGCTGTCCAGACGCATGATGGAAAAGCTGAAAGAAGCTGAAAAAGTACAGTCCGGGCGAATTTACCATCTCCGTGCCGCGTACACAGTACACGCCTGCGCAGTCGCGGCTTTTGCGGCTTTTGCGGCTTGTGCGGCTTGTGCGGCTACTTCAGGCCCAGCGTGAACGGTAGCAGCAGCGCGTTGACCAGCAGCAGGGCATAGGCGATCACGATTGCAGCCGGGATGGCCGGACGTGCCTGGTACTGGGCGTAGGTGCGTCTGCGATGCCAAAGGAAGCCCGCGCCCGTGCCGATGACAGCGAATCCGGAGAGCATGCTCTCCATCGCGAGCGAGGCGGAGCCTGATTCGCCGGGATCGCCGGTGACCTCTGTTGCTCCCGGTGCGGCGTCGACTGGCGAGGCGTCTTGGCCATTCGATTCAAGCGGCGATTTGGCCAGCGGGACGAACCCGCTCTGCGGTGCGCCGGTCCGAGTGGCCGGGGCTGCGCCCGACGCCGGCCTGGCTTCTGCCTGCTGTGCTGGTGCGGATGGTGCCACCGGCGTTGCGGGCGCAGAAGCGGCCGAGGTGGCTGGCGGTGCCGTAGACGCCAGCGGCGCGGAGGCTACCGGGGTGGGCGCCGGTGCGGGATCGTGCCTCGCGGGGGGCGATGTGTCCAGGGCGGCCCGGGGCGCCGGGGCAGGGCCCAGTGCAATGTGCATCGAATTCTTGTCTCGCCAGAACAGGTGGAACAGGCTGTCCAGGCAGCGTGCCGAATCGCAGGCATCTCGCCTGGCGCGCCAGGCCGCGATATCGGCGTTCTGGATGGTGCCTTTGTGCAGCATCCTCTGCTGCTCGGCATAGATGTGCTCGTAGCGATCCGACATCCCTGGGGAATCGCATATCAAGCGATTCCTGGCTGTGTTCACGCGGGGGGTGTCGATGTCCAGCGCGCATCGCGTCCCAGTGCCATTCGGGTCATCACAAACCACCGGGTTGCCGCCCCCATGTGCGTGACAGACGATGTCGGAGGCCCTCGCGCCGCCCAGCGCGAACAGGCTTGTCACAAGGCCCACGGCCACACAGATGGTCCAGCGCGCAGTGACCCTCTTCATCTCGCAGCCTCGTTGAAGCGGTCCGGGCTTTCAACGTAGTCGATAGTCCGGCGCGTGCACAGGCCCGGCACGCAGTGCGCATGCGATGCGGCACTTGCCGTCTGCGATTTCATCCATTTGGCCGATGCTGGCACGACGCGGCGCCATCGGAATGCTGCACTTCATCGCTTGAGGAGAAATGCGCCCGGCCAGGCTCCAGCACGTTTCCAGGTGCGTCCCGGCTCGCGAGTGGCCAGATATGCATCCTTTCCAGCACCGATTTGAATTCTTTCGATTCAGCCACGGGAGGCAGATTCGGCTCCTGGAAAGCCATTACATTTGGTCCCTGCAGTACCGTCGGCCGCAGGGAGCCTGCGGCGGCGTCACACACAACCCGAGGAGACCGTTATGAGCCATCGTCTCGCCGCTACCGGCGCAGCCATTGCATTGCTGTTGATGTCTGCAACCGTCAGCGCCCAGCCGCAGCAGCCCATGAATGCGCAGGAAGCGAAGGCGAAGTTCACAGAGAAGTTCAATGCGGCGGATGCGGACCACGACGGCAAGCTGACCCGCGATGAGGCTCAGGCCAGCATGCCGGAAGTGGCGAAGGACTTCGACAAGATCGATGCGAAGAAGAAGGGCTACGTCACGCAGAAGCAGATCGGTGCGTACTACGCCGCCAAGGCAAAGCAGCGACGGGCTCAGGACCCGGGCAATCTGAATTGACCCCCAGTTGAACTGACCTGATTTGTGTTCCTCGAGGTGGTCGCCATTCGGCGCCACCTTGCCTTGCATACGGCCGTTTGCCACCTGCCACGCGTGTTCAGCGTGATAATATTCGCACGCGAACTTTAGTCACGGTGGTGCCTCCTTGAATCATCGACTCGTCTACCTCTTGAATGTCGGGCAGCGTCGCCTGCACCGATGGACCCAGGCGCGTACCGCCGCTGGTGGTGTCACGGCATCCCAGTCGGGCGTGCTGTTCTATCTCGGCAAGAATGATGGCGCACTGATGAGCGAAACCGGGGCGGCGCTGGACCTTGGCGCCCCTGGCATGAGCGGCCTTGCCGATCGCATGGAGCGGGCAGGCCTGCTCGAGCGCGGGCTGGATGAGCGCGACCGCCGTGCATCACGGCTGTGGCTGACCGATGCAGGCCGCGTGGCGCTCAAGCGTTCCAAGGCCAACCTGACCGAACTGAATGCGCGGCTGACGGAAGGATTTACGCCATCGGAGATCGACGTGGTGGCGCGCTGGCTGACCAGCCTGCAGGAAAAATTTCCGGCCACGGATGGTGACGGCGACTGAGGCTGGCACCCAACCGGGGGCACCAGCCATCGGTACTACCCACACGATCTACCCACATTACTGCCTGGTGATCCTGCTGAAGTCGGGCTGACGCTTCTGGGCAAATGCCATGAAGGCTTCCTTGGCCTCGGCGCTCGACAGCCGCTCCGCGAACGTGGTGCCTTCGGTATCGATCTGCGCCACGAGCTTTGCTGCATCCCGCATCAGCCGCTTCATCGCCGTAAGGGAGCCCTGCGGCTTCGTGGCGAGCTTCTCCGCAATGCGTTGCGCCTCGGCACGCAGTTGAGCGCCGGGGATGGCCTTGTTGGCGATGCCCCACGCCACGGCGTTGCTTGCGGGAAGTGGTTCTCCGAGCGAGAACATCTCGAATGCCCGGGCGTGGCCGATAGTCAGCGGCAGCAGAAGGCTCGACGCGGCCTCCGGAACCAGCGCCAGATTCACGAAGGGCGTGATCAACTGTGCATCGTCGGCCAGGATCACGTAGTCGCAGTGCAGGAGCATGGTCGTGCCCACACCGACGGCCTTGCCTTGCACGGCGGCCACGATTGGCACGGTGGCGTTTGCCAGCGCGTGCAGGAATCGCACGACGTGACGTTCCTTGGGCCCGTTGCCCATCGCCTGCGCGGCGAATTCGCCAACATCGTTGCCCGCGGTGAAGGTGTCTCCATCCGCCTGGATCAGCACCACGCGGATATCGCCATTCGTGGATGCGCTCTCGATGGCGTCCGCCAGCGCGCCATACATCTCGTTGGTCAAGGCGTTCTTCTTGTCCGCTCGCGAAAGCGTGAGGGTCAGTACGCCACCTGAAAGTGCAGCATTGATTTCCGGGGTCACAGCTGTGTCTCCTGAGTCGACGGGGGCGCCGCCGCTGTCCCGGCTCTGGCCGAACGGCAGCGGCTGACGTGCGACGGATAATATTCGCATGCAAAGTATATATGATTCGCATGCGAAGTAAACCGACGCTTCGCGGGTGCAGGCCGGACCGGGCGCGGGCGAATGCACGGCCCGCGTGCCATCCGCAATCTCCCCATGAGGGTTTGTGCCAACTGTTCTCCACATCGGCGTTGCAGTCTACTGAACCCAGGTTGTGCAGTGTGGCCGGGTGGCGCGCAGCGTCTCCCGGGGTTTGGAAACCTTTCTGGAGACAACACCATGGTGACCAAGCAGGACGATGCCTTCATTCTGAGAAACCTGATCGCGCTGGCTGCGGTGGAAACACTGGGCGGCGCCATTGCACTGGGACTGGTGTTCAACCTCCTGACATGAACCGGACAGGGGCCGCCGCGAGCCCCCCCGCGTCGGCTCCTGACCGTCATCTCCTTCCCGATTTCCGACTGACCACCCCGCCGGCAGGAATGCCGGCCCGCCACTACAATGGCGCATCGCCCGGCCGGTGCCGCCGGGTCTGACCTGGGAGTCGATGATGCGCATTCTGGTTGTTGGGGTGGGTGCTACGGGCGGGTATTTCGGTGCACGGCTGCTGCAGGCCGGGCGGGACGTGACATTCCTGGTGCGTCCGCGCCGCGCCGCGCAACTGGCCGAGCATGGCCTGAGCGTCAAGAGCCCGCACGGCGACCTGCATTTCCCCAATCCCCCGGTGGTATTGTCCGAGCAGATCAGTCAGCCGTATGACGTGGTGCTGTTGAGCTGCAAGGCCTATGACCTGGAAAGCGCCATGGACGGCTTCGCACCGGCCATGGGGCCGAACACCGTGGTCATCCCGTTGCTCAACGGCATGCAACACCTCGACCGGCTCGATGCGCGCTTCGGCGCCGAGCGGGTCATGGGCGGTCGCTGCCTGATCTCCAGCACGCTCGACGATCAAGGGACCATCCTGCATCTGTCCAACTTCCACGTGCTGTCCTTTGGCGAGCGCCCTTCCGGCAGCAGTGAGCGCGCGCTGACTTTGGCGGGCGCATTCGGCAATGCCGGGTTCGACGTGCAGTGCAGCGAGGCCATGCTGCAGGACATGTGGGAGAAATGGCTGTTCCTGGCGACGCTGGCGTCGTCCACCTGCCTGATGCGCGCGACCATCGGCGACATCCTCGCGGCCCCGCGCGGGCGCGAGACCATCGCCGCGCTGCAGGACGAATGCGCGGCCATCGCGGCAGCCAACGGCTATCCGGCCCGGGCCCCCGCGCTGGAGCAGGCAAGGGCCACGCTGTTCGCTGCGGGCTCGCCGCTGACGGCGTCGATGCTGCGCGACCTTGAACGCGGCGCGGCCATCGAATCCGACCAGATCGTCGGCGACATGCTGGCCCGCCGCGGCCACACTGCGGCCCCCACGCTGGAGATGGCGCTGACCAGCCTGAAGGCCTACGAAGCGCGCCGCGCACGCGGCGGCTGAAGTCACGGGATCCGCTCGCCTGCACGACAGAATCTGTCATAACAGATTCAAGTCAGATTCAAGTAACTTCGATTAGGCCGAACGAGCCCGTTTACCTACACTCCGCACATTACAAGTAGTGCCGGCACCAACAGTGCCGGTCCAATAAACGAGCGGAGGAGGTCATCAATGCGGGAAATCGTGTTCAAGGTGGGCCTTGCCTCGCTGGCGGCCTGCACCATGCTGGGCGCCAGCGCGCAAACCACCACGGCATGCAATGGCGCCGGTTGCGGCTTTGGCGGAGGCGGCCTGCTGAACCAGCAGACCACGCTGCGGCTGACCGCTGGGCAACTGACGGCGCTGCTCAATTCCACCAGCGACGGCCAGCAGTTGCTGCAGGTCGCGGGCGCGCCCCAGTGCGATATCGAGATCGTGACGCTGCGATACCGCACAGTGGGCGGCGCCGGCGAGGCGGCCATTGCCAGTGCCGCGCTGATGATCCCAGGCGGCAAGGCCTGCAGCGGGCCGCGTCCTACGCTGCTGTACGCGCACGGCACCACCGCATACAAGAAGTACAACCTCGCCGATATCACGCAGACCGACCCTCGTAATGGCGATGGCGCCTCGGAAGGCATCAGCGTGGCGGCGATGTACGCGGCCCAGGGGTATATCGTCGTGGCCAGCAACTACGCCGGATATGCGGGCTCGGATCTCGACTATCACCCTTACCTGAACGGCGCGCAGCAATCGGCCGACATGGTGGCCTCGCTCCAGGCAGCGCGCGTTGCCCTGTATGCGCCGGGGGCCGGCAGGACCGTGCAGGAGAACGGCAAGCTCTTCGTCACAGGGTACTCGCAGGGTGGCTACGTGGCCATGGCCACGCACCGGCTGCTGCAGGCGTCCGGGATTCCGGTGACGGCGTCGGCGCCGGGCTCGGGTCCGTATGCGCTGGCGGCGATGGGCGATGCCCTGGCGGCTGGCCAGGTGGGTATCGGCTCCACCGTGTTCGCGGTGCTCGTGACCACGAGCTACCAGCGGTCCTACCAGAATCTCTACCGCCAGCCATCCGAGTTCTACGAGTCAGCCTATGCGCCGGGCATTGCCAGCCTGCTGCCGAGCATGAATTCGCTCGACAAGATTTTCGCGCAGGGCAAGCTGCCGACCTCCCAACTCTTCAACAGCACGCCGCCTGCCTCGCAGTTCGCCCAACTGACGCCGCCAAACGCTCCGCCGCTGGCGTCGCCAGACCTGACGCCGGTATTCGCGCTCGGCTTCGGCAGCGCGGACCTCGTGCGCAATGGCTATCGGCTGGCGATGCTGGAGGATGCACTGGTGAATCCCGATGGCGCATTCCCAAGCTCGACCTCGGCGATGGCGCCGGCTGCCCGGCCCACGCAACCGCTACGTGTGGACTTCAAGCTCAACGATCTGCGCAACTGGCAGCCGCGCGCCCCGGTCTTGCTATGTGGCGGGCATGACGATCCCACGGTTTTCTTTTTCAACGCCACCGTGCAGCAGGCGTACTGGCGCAACGCGAATGTTCCCGCCGGGCTGACCAGCGTGCTTGACGTGGATGATCCACACCCAGCCCCGGGTGACCCCTTTGCGGCGATCAAGAATGGCTTTCTATCGGCGAAGTTGGCCGTTGCCAACAATGGCGGCGCTTCGGCGGTCATGGAGGCGTACCACGCCACGCTGGTGGCGCCGTTCTGCATGGCAGCCGCGCGCGGGTTCTTCGGGCAGTTCTGAGTATTACCGATGGGGCGTGCGGCGGCAGCCACGCGCCCCATCGTGCTCCCCAATCAGACGTCGATGGCAGTATTCGACTGCATCTTCTTGCGCAGCTCGAACTTCTGGATCTTGCCGGTGGACGTCTTGGGCAGCGGCCCGAAGTACACCGCCTTGGGTACCTTGAAGCCGGCCAGCAGCGTGCGGCAATGGGCGATCAGTTCCTCGGCGGTGACGCTCGCCCCCTCCTTCAGCTCGACGAACGCGCATGGCGTTTCGCCCCACTTGGCGTCCGGCTGGGCCACCACGGCAGCGGCCAGCACGGCCGGGTGGCGGTACAGCGCGTCTTCCACCTCGACGCTGGAGATGTTCTCGCCGCCCGAGATGATGATGTCCTTGCTGCGATCCTTGATCTTGATATAGCCGTCCGGCATGCACACGCCCAGGTCACCCGTATGGAACCAGCCGCCCGCGAACGCTTCGCGCGTGGCCTTGTCGTTCTTCAGGTAACCCTTCATGCAGATGTTGCCGCGGAACATGATCTCGCCGATGGTCTCGCCGTCGCGCGGCACCGGCTGCATGGTGTCGGGATCGAGCACGGCCACGCCCGATTGCAGGTGGTAGCGCACGCCCTGGCGAGCCTTCAGCACCGCGCGCTCTTCCTGCGACACACGGTGCCAGTCGTCCTGCTCGGCGCAGACCGCGGCCGGGCCGTAGACCTCGGTCAGGCCGTAGACGTGCGACAGCTCGAAGCCCATCGCCTCCATCTGCGCCAGCACGGCCGCCGGGGGTGGGGCGCCGGCCACCATGCCGCGCACGGGCCCGCGCAGCCCCTCGCGCCAGGATGCCGGCGCGTTGACCAGCGCCGTGTGGACGATCGGCGCGGCGCAGTAATGCGTCACGCCTTCGTCGCGCATCAGGTCGAACACGAGCTTCGGCTCGAACTTGCGCAGGCAGACGTTCACGCCGGCACGCGCCGCAACGGTCCACGGGAAGCACCAGCCATTGCAGTGGAACATCGGCAGCGTCCACAGGTAGACCGGATGCTTGGCCAGGTCCCACTCGAGGATGTTCGAAATCGCGTTCATCGCCGCGCCGCGATGGTGATAGACCACGCCCTTGGGGTCGCCCGTGGTGCCCGAGGTGTAGTTCAGCGCGATGGCATCCCATTCGTCGCCGGGCATTTGCCAGTCGAACTCGGGGTCTCCGCCGGCCAGGAAGGTTTCGTAGTCAGTGTCGCCGAACGGGTCGGCTGTGGGACCGAGCGCGTCCTCGACGGCAATGACCTTGAGCCCGCGCACTTCGCGTGCCATCTGGCGGGCCGCGTCGGCGAACTCGGTGTCGGCCAGCAGCACCTTGGCCTCGCCGTGGCGCAGCATGAATACGAGGTTGGCCGGGTCCAGGCGGATGTTCAGCGCGTTGAGCACGGCGCCGGCCATCGGCACGCCGAAGTGCGCCTCGACCATCGCCGGGGTATTGGGCAGCAGTGCGGCCACCGTGTCGCCCTTGCCCACGCCGACACGGACCAGCGCGCTGGCCAGCCGGCGGCAGCGCGCGTAGGTGTCGCGCCAGTTCTGGCGTACCGGGCCGTGCACGATGGCCAGGCGGTTGCCGTAGACTTCGGCCGCGCGGGCGATGAAGTCGAGCGGGGTGATCGGTACGTAGTTGGCGGGATTGCGGGCCAGCCCGGTGTCGTAGTCGGTCGGCATGGCGTGTCTCCTGTGGTGATCCTTGAGGATTCGTGGAATGAAGTCCGGCGCACGCTATCATTGCGCCACCGACGGACTCTGTCGTCCGGATGACAGAGCTGGCGCTTTCGGCGCGCCGCAGCATCTAGAGTGCGCTGAAAGTTGATATTCCTCAAACTCCCTCGCCCCTTGTGAACGTCCACGCCCTGCTTGCGCAACACGACTGGTTCCGCGCGTTGTCCCCGGCACACCAGGAACTCGTCGCCTCCGAGACCGTGGCGCGTACATATCCGGCTGGCGGCTACATTGCGCGGCGTGGCGAGTATTCGCGCTACTGGATCGGCGTGGACACGGGGCTCATCAAGCTCGCGGTCTACACGCCAGACGGGCGCGGATGCACGTTCTCCGGCGTGCCGGCCGGTGGCTGGTGCGGGGAGGGCAGCGTCATCAAGCGCGAGGATCGCCGCTATGACGTGATCGCGATTCGCGAGTCGCGCGTGCTGCTGGTGCCCGAGACGGTTTTCAACACGCTGCTGGCAGACAGCCTGCCGTTCGCCGGCTTCGTGGTGCGGCAGCTCAACGAGCGAATGGGCCAGTTCATCGCCACTGTGCAGAACGATCGCCTGCTCGGCGCCGATGCGCGCGTGGCCCAGGCCATCGCCCAGTTGTTCCATACCGCGCTGTATCCGAAGACCACCGAGGTGCTGGAACTCTCGCAGGAGGAGATCGGCCTGCTGACGGGTTTGTCGCGGCAGCGCGTGAACCAGGCCCTGCGGCGGCTGGAGGCCGGCGGGATGGTCAGGCTGTCCTACCAGACTATCCAGGTGACTGACCTGGACGGGTTGCGGCGATTCGGGTTGTCGGAGTTGTGAGGCGCGTCCTGATACTGCGCCATTCCCTCAACTACCGGCCTTGAACTCCCTGATCGCCCGCTCACGTGCCGCCTGACGTTCCTGCAGCATCCGGTAGGCCGCGTAGTACTTGTAGATATTGCGGACATAGGTGGTGGTCTCGATGCCTAATTCCTCTGCCACCACGATCTCCACGTTGTTGAACCACTTGTTGGGGTCCAGGCCGCGCTCCTCCGCTTCCGCGCGCATCTTCGCAATATTGCCCGGCCCGGCGTTGTAACTGGCAAACGCGAACAGCGGCCGGTCGGCTTCAGAGAAATGCGCGCCGGAGAAGTACCGTGTCATCAGCACGTCCATGTACTTGGTGCCCGCATGGACGTTGTTCTCCGCGATGTGGATATCGCCGACCTTCAATTGCTTGCCGGTGGCCGGCATGATCTGCATGATGCCGATGGCTCCCACATGGCTGCGCGCATTCTGATCGAGCCGCGATTCCTGGAAGCCCTGCGCGGCCAGCATCAGCGGGTCGAAGTCATAGTCCTTGCCATACTTCTCGAACAGGCGAACGGTCTGCTCGAAGCGCTTGAACTCGGTATCGTTTGTGTTGTTCCTGATCTGCTTGATCCGGCGCATGTACTGCTTCAGCCGGTATTCGGCGATACCGAGCTTCTTCATGTAATTGATATCGAAATCGTTGAGCACCTGGCGTAGCTGCGGGCTGTTCTTGCGGAACGCCCACCCCGTGTAGCCTTCGTTACGAACCGCCAGGTGCTTGTGCACTTTTACGTTCGGCAGGATCTGCGCCCACATGTCGGCCTTCCACTCATCGACCACGATGATGGACAGCAGGCCGGCATTGACCATCTCCATTTCATCCTCATCCTCGAGCGCTTCCGGCAGCAGGGCGAGCTTGACCGGCGCCTTGCCGGCACTACGCAGCCTGTTGTTCAGTGCGGTCAGGCTTTCGTAGTAGCTGCTGGAACGGCGCACGTACACCGTCTTGCCGGACAGATCATCGATGTTGCGCAATGCGGGCGCCTTGGGGCCGGTCACTACCAGTTCGCGCACCGGCTTCTGGTGGCGCGGGGCAGCGAAGTCGACCACTTTCAGGCGCTCTGCCGTTTCCGTCAGATTGCCGGCCGCGATGTCGCCCAGCCCACTGTCCAGGTCCGGCAGCAGGCGGTCGCGCGTGGTGGGGATGATGTAGACGGTCAGCGGGCGGTTGCCAAGCTTGCTGGCATAGGTCTTGTTCACATATCGCTCGAAATCACGCACCAGCTCGGCGGTCAGCCCGCGCTCATGGCCTTTGTCGCTGAAGTACAGGGTACGGCTGTACGGCACCAGCACGCGGATCGTGCGTTGCTCGAGCATCGCGTCGAAGTCGCCCTTCCATGGCTTGTTGACCAGCTTGAGTTGTCGTGGGGGTGCGGCAGCGGTTGAGGCAGGCGGCTTCGCGACGGCACTCGACGCCGCCGGTGCGGAGGCGGGCGCGCTTTTCGGTTGCGCTGCAGCAATCGGCCCGTGGCAAAAGAACGCCCATATGAGGCCATGCAGGAGCAGGCCCGCCAGGCGGGTGCGAGAGCGAAGAGCGGTCATGCGGAGCACGCGCCGCAAGCACGATCAAATTGTGCTGCGCGTGCTTCTTGAGTCTAGCGGTGCAATTGGGCCGCGCAAGTTCGCGCATGAGAACGAACGACGCGGAGATCCAGCAATACAGCGCAAGCTGCGCTTTTTCTTTTCGCCCGATGACTGCCGCACATCCGTCGTTAGCGCTTTCCCTTAGAGCGCTTTCCCTTAGTGACCCAGATTGCAAAGAATACGTCCCGCCAGGTCAAATTGACGTGTGGAAACTTTCCATACTTGAGGTGCGCTGAGTTAGCGCGATGTTTCTTCAATTTACCGATTTACTGCCATGCTTGCACTTGCCGTCTGGTTTATCTGCTCCGCCGCTGTTGGGCTGTTTGCCAATGCGCTGGGGCGCTCCGGCGCCACATGGATTGTCTTCTCGCTGCTGCTGAGCCCGTCTCTCGGCCTTATCGTCGTTGCCGTGCTCGACAAGAAGCGGGTCCGCCCCGCACGCGCGATTGAAGCCGGAGTTGCCGCGACGGCTACTGCGTAGGTCCACGAAAGCGTGCCGATTTGCTGCGCGCCCAATATTGCCCACCTGGCGCCATGCAGGTGGGCCGCAGCCCGCCTGCACTTCCAGTAGCGAGTTAGCTGTGTGCGCCGTCCGTGTACGGGTCGCGCGGGTCCGTGATCTTCGCGACGTCCGAGTAGACATCGAACTTGCTAGCCTTGCCGCCATCGGTGTACGGATCGCGCGGCCCCAATACATGTTTCGTGCTGTCCGTGGTGGTGGTATCGGTCGGCATGGCCGTAGCGTGGGCCAGCGTGGCGAACGATGCGACGGTGGCAACGGCCGCCATGGCCGCCATGGTGAACCTTTTCATGATGATCTCCTGAAGCATTGCGTTTGGTGCCCGGATCTCGTGAATACAAGGCCCGGGACTGGATTGGCATGCCGGTCCGGCTCCCCATGAAGCGCCCGCTCAGACGGGTGGACCCCAAGGGCCGCTGCGGCATGCACCTGTAGAACTGCGGAAGCGAGCGCCTTATTCCAACATTTCACTGGCTTCGTGCCTGCATCTTCAGCGCCTGCACAAAGCCATTCAGGTGGTCCGGCTCCGCATCGGTAATGGCCCAGTAGCTCATGCCGTGCTCCTGCCAGCGGGCGGTCGAGTAGCCATCGGCTGAATAGGAACTTGCCGCAGTCATCGGGCCTGTCGTCGTCGGGAATACATACAGGTCGATTGGGTGTTGCCCGTAGCGATAGATCAAAACCGCAACGGTGCGATGGCCGACATAGTCGACCCGGCCTCCGGCAAGCGGAAACCCCTGCGCTGCAAGGTCGATAACAGGTGGCGCGAAGTCCAGCCTGCCGTTGAACCAGGGCTTTACCGTGTGCTGATCTGTCGATGCCACGTCGATAGCGTGCTGAGACAGCAGCGAGCGCACATGGCTCGATATCACCTCCTGTCCAAGCGCATCGGCTCGCGGCGGCGGCATCAGCCCCGCCATGCCGAACATCAGCGCGGAGGCCGCGATACCTGCAATGCCTCCCCCGACCCAGGCCAGGGCTCCGTCCAAGGCAAGGCTGCGCCAGGCGAGCCAGTGCGGGCGACGAGTTACGCGAGGTAGCGCGGCCACCACGCGTGCGCGCAGATATAGCGGCGCGCAATGGTAGAGCGATCCGTCGCGAAGCAGGCTGCCCAGAGAAACGATCGATGTGTCATCGTTCATGATTCGCTCCCAGTTGAAGTCCCGGTGCCGACGCGTGTGCCGCGGCCATGCCGCCAACGTGGCGATGCCCGGGCGCTTGCGCAGCGATGATGGCCGCGCCGAGCAGATGCCGGCCGCGTGCAAGCCTTGACATCACGGTGCCGATCGGGATGCCCACCACGATGGCGATATCGCGATAGCTCATGTCTTCGAGTTCGCGTAGCACCAGCACCTCGCGATATTCGACCGGCAAGCGTTCAAGCGCGTGGTGGACCAGGTGCACGTCTTCGCGCCGTACGGCCAGCGTCTCCGGGGTGCTGCCGATGTCGTCGATCCATCCCGGCAGGCGTTCATCGCCGTGCAGCGTCTCATCGTAGGGCGTGCCATCAGCGGCGTCGCGCCGCCGACGCCATTCGGTGAACCACGTGTTCCTGACGATCGCAAGCAGCCAGGCACGCGCGTTGTCGCCGTGGAAGCCGCGGAAGAATCGAAACGCACGCAGGTATGCGTCCTGCACAATATCGTCTGCGTCGCTCGCGCTGCCGCTCAACCAGCGCGCCAGGTTGTACGCTGCGTCCAAATGCGGCAATGCCACTTCCGCGAAGCGGCGGGACTCGTCGGTTGCGTCCACATTGCTCTCCTGTGCCATGCGCATGTATGACTGGCCGGGATTGGCGCTTATTCCCGAGGTCAACGTCGGGCCTGCCGGGACGATGGGCAAAGGAATAAACGCAACGATCGAGCGGTATACGGAGACGCGACAAGGTCGCGGGAGCGCTGTTATGCTGCTACGGTGTCGGTGTCCAGGCACACGAGCCGGGGTAAGTGGTGGCTGCGAAAGACGCTTTGCGCAAGTAGCGACAATCCTTCAGGGAAGAAGAGGAAGAGGAGCGCTCATGTTTTCAGATTCAATCCGCTTGTTGAGGCCCGCGGCGGCCGCCGTGCTGCTGGGGGTGGTATCGATCGCAGCATTTGCCGGGCCATCGACGAACAGCCAGGCGCAGATCCTTGATACCCAGCGCGGTATCAGCGACAACGGGAGCGGCGGCACCGAGCTGCAAACCGCACCGCTTTCGCACCGGATCGCCACGGGCGCGCAGCCGATGGCGACACCCGACGGGATGCAGGCCAATGGCGCCGCGCAGTACCCGTATATCGTCGCACCATATATCCAGGTGCCCGGCGGCGTGCCGCCGATCCCGACCCCAAATCCTCCGCTGCGCCCCCGGCCCACGCCGCATTAGCCGTAATAGCGCGGCTCGGCGAGAACGCGATTCCCCGGAGGTTGATGCCGGTGCAGTGGCGCGAAGCTAGACGTTGATCGCGCGTGCTGCCCGGACAATCGCCGCCACCACCGCCTCGGCCGCTGGTGAAGGGGTTCTACCGTGCAAGCGCACGATGCCCGTGCTGGATGTTGGCGACAACCAGCCTTGCACGTCCAGCCGCATGAGCGTGCCAGCTTCCAGTTCCTCCGAGACCGCGGCATCGGTCGCGCCCAGCACCGTATCGGTGGTCCGTACGACCGTCTTGAGAACGTCGTAGTTGTCGCACTCAAGCGCGATAGTTGCTTCCTGACCCGCCGGCAATCCAAGCAAGGTCGACAGTTCCAGCTTGGTCGGGCTGAGCGGCTTTGGCACCGCGATGCCATAGGCCCACACCTCATGCAGCGTGCAGGTTCGCCCGGCCAGCGGATGACCCGCCCGCACGTACAGGCGCGGCGGTTGCCCTCCGATCAACCGGATGTCCAGCGATGCGTCCTCCGGCATGTCGCGCACGTCAGCGGCAAAGAACTCGATGCTCTCCGCGCGCAGGCTTTCCAGCAATTGCATCCAGTTGCCGACCTCCATGCGCAGCGCAATCTGCGGGTACTGGCGCCGCAGTTCCGGCAGCGCGCGTGGCATCAGCGTGGCCGTCAGGAGCGGCCCCACGCCGAAAGCGGTGTCGCCCAGCTGACTGTCGCGGTACAGGTCCACGTCACGCTGCAGGCATCGCGCCTCGAACAGCAGCTTGCGCGCCCGTTGGATGAGGAAGTCTCCCGCCGCGGTCGGGCGGACCTCACCCACGTCCCGATCGAAGAGGCGGACGCCCAGTTCCTTCTCGATGGCCTGAATGCTGCGGCTGAAGGCCGGCTGGCTCAGGTGTGCGATCTCGGCCGCACGGGCGAAGTGAAGCGTATCGGCAAGGGCGACTACGTGCTCTAAGCGGCGCAGATCCATGGCATTGCGTCCAACACATTGGAATGATGTTAATTATGCATTGGACGCATTGCGATTGCACTCCTAGGATCGTTCCCACACTTTCAAGAACGACGAAACGGAGACACCCCCACCATGAGCCCCCAGATGCAATACCTCCTGATCGGTGCTGTCCTACTGGGCTTCACCGCGATGGAGTTCATCACGCGCCGTTACCAGGCCACGGTGCGCGCCACCGCGAACGACACGTGGCTGGAAGTGCTGATGTTCGTCGGCCTGATCGCCATTACCCAGCCGATTGCACTGCTGGGCAGCGACGCGCTGTGCAAATGGCTGATGCCTGCCCAGCACAACGCGTGGGCTCACCTGCCGTGGTGGGTCATGGCGGGCCTGTTGCTGGTCGGAGACGACCTCACGCAATACCTGTGGCACCGCGCCTCGCACACGCCGCTGCTGTGGCCGCTGCACCGCGCGCACCACAGCGCGTCGTACATGAGCGTGCGCATCACCTACCGCAACAACTTCTTCTACTACCTGATGATGCCGGGCCTGTGGATCGCGGGCGTTGCCGTGTACCTCGGGTTCGGCGAGGTCTATGCCGCGTATCTGGTGGTCAAGCTGACCGTCATCGTAGGCGCGCATTGCGCATGGCCCTGGGACGCGCCGCTTTACCGCATTCGCGCACTGCGTCCGCTGATGTGGGTGCTTGAGCGGACCATCTCCACGCCTGCCACGCACTGGGCCCACCACGCGCTCACCAATGAAGACGGCATCGGCCATTACAAGGGTAACTTCGGCAACCTTCTGTTCTTCTGGGATGTGCTGTTCGGCACCGCGCATATCACGCGCAAGTACCCTGCAAAGGTGGGTCTGCAGGACGACGTCCTGTTCGGTGCGGAACCCTGGACAGCGCAGATCCTGTATCCACTGGTCCACTCGAAGCGCGAGCATTCGGCGCTGCGCCCGGGCGGACACGGCTTTACGGAAGCCGATGCACAGGCCGAAAGCGGAAACGGAAGAAATATCACAGTGTGATATAAAAGGTCGGCGCCTCAATCGTCTGCTCGCGGGCTTTGCAACGCGGAAACGCGCGGTGTGTTTGGCGATACACCGCATGTCTCAACGGCTGAAATTTGTCCAATCAAGT
This sequence comes from Cupriavidus sp., assembly GCA_019236395.1. Taxonomy (GTDB): domain Bacteria; phylum Pseudomonadota; class Gammaproteobacteria; order Burkholderiales; family Burkholderiaceae; genus Cupriavidus. Next base: position 6,207 of record JAFAJB010000041.1, on the reverse strand, counting down.
CTCCTATCCGAAACTGCAGATCCCTACGCCTGCGCAACCCGGAACCCCATCGGCCTTCAAGCTGTCTCATTCGTATATTGCATACGGGGGTGCGCAAAATGGATCCCATGCAAACGGGGGCGACGGTCCTATCCGAAGATGAATCACGGCGCCAGTTGCATCGCGCCGTGATTGCAAGCACCGTGGGTACCACGATCGAGTGGTACGACTTTTTCCTCTACAGCACGGTGACCGGCCTGGTGTTCGCCAAGCTGTATTTCCCAAAATCTGATCCGCTCGTCGGGACGCTTGAGGCGTTCCTGATCTATGCGGTCGGCTTCGTGGCCCGCCCGATCGGCGCGGCAATCTTTGGGCACTACGGCGATCGTATCGGCCGCAAGGCCACCCTGGTTGCCACGTTGTTGCTGATGGGGCTGGCCACGTTTGCCGTCGCGTTCGTGCCTGCCTACGCGCGGATCGGCATCTGGGGCGCCGTCGCGTTGACGGTGCTGCGATTCATCCAGGGTGTCGGTGTTGGCGGGGAGTGGGGCGGATCGGTACTGATGTCGATGGAATGGGCGCGCTCGAACGCGCATCGTGGACTGGTCGCCTCATGGCCACAGTTCGGCGTGCCGGCGGGCTTGTTCCTGGCCAACCTTGCAGTGCTGGCGATGAGCTGGCTGACGGGCGATCAGTTCCTGACATGGGGGTGGCGCATACCGTTCATCGTCAGCATTGTGCTGGTTGCCATCGGGCTTTATATCCGGTTGAACATCCTTGAGACACCGGTCTTCGCACGGCTGCTGGCCGAACACCGGATCGAGAAGGCCCCGATGCTCCAGGTCATCCGGCGTCAGCCGAAGGACATCGTGTTGTCGGCCCTTGTCCGTATGGCCGAACAGGCGCCGTTCTACATCTTCACGGCCTTTGTGTTCACCTACGGTGTCATGACGCTGGGCATGTCGCGGAACCTGCTGCTGGTCGCTGTGCTCGCAGCCGCGGTACTCGAGTTCTTCACCATTCCGTACTTTGGTCATCTGTCCGATGTGTTGGGGCGGCGGCGCATCTACATCGCAGGTGCGGTGGCGGTGGGGGTATTCGGCTTCCTCTACTTTGCGATGGTGGACACTCGCAATCCGATCTGGGTATTCGCGGCGATCGTGCTCTCGCTGGTTCCGCACTCGATGATGTACGGCCCGCAGGCGGCGCTGATCGCCGAGACGTTCACCGGACGCCTGCGTTACAGCGGCGCGTCGATGGGCTACCAACTGGCCTCGGTGATCGCCGGCGGCCCAGCGCCACTGATTGCAACGGCGCTGTTCGCCCGGTACCAATCTGGCTACGCCATTGCGGTGTATGTCCTGGTGTGTGCGGTGCTCAGCGTGTTTGCGGCGGCCAAGCTGCGTGACTACACCAACAAGGACATCTCGCGTGAGTACGACGATATGGGCGCAGGACACGAAGCGCACGCGAGACACGCGGTATGACGCACGAACACGGCCTGCGTCGGGCAGTTGGTTGCCGGCGCAGGCCCGGGTTCAGTGTTTCGGTTCGGTAATGAAGCCGATCTTGTCCAGTCCGGCATGTTGCGCTGCCGCCATGACCCGGGCTACGCGCTCGTAGCGCACGTCGCGATCCGCGCGCAGATGCAGTTCGGGTTGCGGCTTCAGTTGCGCAGCTTCCGCGATGCGCTGATCCAGAGTGGCGTCATCGATTCGTTGCTGGTTCCAGTACATCCTGCCTTGCGCATCGATCGAGACATTGACACTCCGCGGCTTGGTGTCGTTGGGCTGACTGGTCGCATGCGGTAGATGGATCTTCACCGCCTGGTGGATGACGGGAATCGTAATGATGAAGATGATCAGCAGCACCAGCATGACGTCGACCAGCGGCGTCATGTTGATTTGGCTCATCATCTTGTCATCGTCTTCGTCGAGCGGGCCGAATGCCATGATGCGCTCCTTGCCACGTTACATGACTACTACTGGTTCTCGGTGACCAGATGCCCGGATGAATCGCCGGCACGGGATTTCGCAGCGATTGGGCGCACGCGGGCGCCAGTTGCGAAGTAGGCGTGCAGGTCGTGCGCGAATCGATTGAGCTTGCCGATGACTGCCTTGTTGCCACGGCTCAGCGCGTTGTAGCCGAGCACGGCCGGGATCGCCACGGCCAGGCCGAAGGCGGTCATGATCAGCGCCTCGCCCACGGGGCCGGCCACCTTGTCGATCGTCGGCACGCCCGAGGCGCCGATACCGATCAGCGCGTGATAGATGCCCCACACGGTACCGAACAGGCCGACGAATGGCGCGGTCGAACCGACCGAGGCCAGTACGGCCAGACCGGACTGCATGTAAGCCACCGCTTCGTCGATCGCGCTCCTGAGCGAGCGGGTCAGCCAGTCGGAGATGTCGAGCACGTCTTGCAGTTGCGGCTGGCTCGCGCGATGGTGCTGCGCTGCCTCGCGGCTGGCGATCGCAAGCATGCGGAACGGGTTGGCATCGTCGGCCCCGAGCGTATCGAGCGCGTGGTCGAAATCGTCGGCGAACCAGAAGCGCTTCTCGGCGCCATGTGCCATCTTCTTGAGGCGAACCAGATCCCACGCCTTGGTGAGAATCACGATCCACGACAGCAGCGACATGATCAGCAGAATGATGGCGGTCGCGCGTATGACGAAATCGCCTTGCGACCAGAGGTGAGAGAGTCCAATGTCTTGCATGGTGGTTCCTGAGGAGGTCGGTGTTGGCACTCAGAATGGTTTCGACACAGCAAGATAGAAGCTGCGGCGCGGGGCAAATTGCGGCGCGCCCACTCCGATACCCGTGCCGTCCCGTAGCTGGTAGGAGCGGTCGAACAGGTTGATGATTGTGAAGCGCGTCTTGAGTTTGCCGATGGTGGGCAGATCAAAGGTGTGCGCAACGCCAACGTTGACCTGGAAGTAAGCCGGCAGGTGCGAGGTATTCGCGAAGCCATTGCGCAACCCGCTGCCATAGAGCGCATCGGCGGTCAGCAGCGTGCCTTTCCACAAGTATGAAGTGCCCATCGATGCCGCGACGGTCTGGTCATGATCCAGATGTACCCAGTTGTTGGCGATATAGGCCAGCTCCTCCGGCGAGAAGTTGAACTGGCCGGTCTCGATACCCTTGCCCATCGCCCGCGACAGGCCGACGTTCATGTAGGCCCCGAAGTTGCCCTGGCGATAGTTGGCCGTCCCCTCCAGGCCGTAGATCTTGCCCTGGTCATAGTTGAACGTGGAGAAGATCAGCGCATTGCCGAACTGGCCCTCGTCCTGCAGATGTCGCACCTTTCGATAGTAGGCGTCCAGCCCGAGGGTCAGGTTGCGCGTGGCCTGGTGTGATACGCCCAGATCGAAGTAATCGGAGCGCTCCGAGCGCACGGCGGTGTTGGCGTCCGACGGCAGTGCGTTGGTGGTGCCGAGGAACTTGTCTACCGTGGTTGTATCGATCTTCTCGGTTGAGGGCGGCGTGAAGTATCGCGCATAGCCGGCGTGCACGCGTGTCGCGTTGGACACGTCATAGGTCACCCCAAGGCGCGGGCTGAGCTGCTGCTCGCTGACCACCGTGTTCACATGGTCATAGCGCGCGCCGTAGTTGACCGTCAGCTTGTCCGTGGCCTTCCATTCATCCTGCAGGTAAAGCCCAAGCGTGGTGCCGGACAGGCTGTTGTTGTCGACGATCGTGAATGGCACGCCGCTGGTCTGGTTGCCGTCGGCATCGGCCGGGAACACGCTCGACATGTTATCCACGCCGAAGTGCTCGCGCTGCACGAAGAGCCCCGTGCGCAGCGTGTGCCGTGGGTTCAGGATGTAGCTGGCATCGGCCTGCAGACCGGTGGCTTCGTTGCGCCGGGTGATATTGGAAGCGACACCGTTATAGACCAGGTCGCCAATCGGATCAGGCGAGTAGTCGATCCGGCTGGTCCGGTGGAACAGCGAGACCTGATAGTCGAGCGCCGATGAAACCTTGCTCTGATACGAGAGGATCTGGAAATCATTCTTCTCGCGCTGGTTGGCGTTCAGGTTCTCCGAGGCGGGTGGGGTGACGCCGTCGAGCGTGAATTGCGGGGTCAGTCCCGGGCGGTTCGGGATCTCGAACCGGTTATTTGCCGTCCCGAACATGAAGCTGATGCGATTATCGGCGTTCAGCAGATAGGACAGCATGCCGAAGCCCTTGCTCTGATCGGTGTGATCATGAATGGCATTGGGGCTGCTCGTAGGGTTCTCGATGCCGAGGTTGTTCTCGACGAACGATCCGCTCAGGTAGTAGCTGAACGGGCCCTTGGCGCCTTGAATCTGGGCGTTGACCTCATGGTCGGCATGGCTGCCGACAACAGTGCCGATTTCGCCGCCGAAGGCCTTGGGTTCACCGCTTTCGTCGGTTGCCGCACCCTTGGTGGTGATGTCGACCACGCCGGCTGTACGGTAGCCATATTGCGCCGGCAACGCGCCGGTCACGAGCTTGATCTCGTCGGCGAAGCGCGTGTCGAGCATCTGTCCGAAGCCACTGATCGGCTCGGGAATGATGACGCCGTTGATGCGGTACTGAAGATTGGCGTGATCGCCACGGACGTGCAGTTGCCCGAACGAGTCCTGTACAACGCCGGGCGCTTGCAACAGAACCTGGTTCAGCGGAGTGTTGTCGCCCAGCGGTAGCGCTTCGATATCCGTACTGTCGAAGTGATAGACGGAGCTGCCGGTATCTGGCGACAGCGCGTTGCGTGCTGCGTCCAGGCGCTTGGCGGAGACGACGACGGTGTTCAGTGTCTTCTCGCCGGGAGGTGCGGCAGGCTGCGCCGTGGATGGATCGGAAGGCGGATTGGTTGCCGGGCCGGGCTCCGCCGATTGTGCGTGCGCGGTCAGTGCGAGCGCCGACGCCGCGCCAGCCGCGATGGCTCGAAGCTGAAAACAGGACATGGTTGACCTCTGCGGAACAGGACGGATCGGGCGGCGGATTACGGCCCGGCGCCCGTGAACTAGCCGATGATTCCGATCTGCAGAGGCGGCCCGCGACTACGGGCAGGAGGCGTGAATACCAGCGCCAGAAGGCGACTGAAGCTTGCCGGGAAATGCCACCGGCGCCCGCACGCGGCAAGCAGCCAGCAGGCAATGGTGGGAACGGCTACTGCAAGCGCGGCCAGCGCAAGGCACGTCGGGCAGACATCGTGTCCCGGGCCGCATTGTTCGACATCGGCTGGCGCAGCGCAGGGATTCTCTTGCCGATGAGTCTGCAAGTGAGCGAACGCATGGACGACCGCCGCCGACTGCCCGAACAGCAGGAACAGAACCAGCAGGATCGACAACCAGCGCTGCCGCATGGATAGCAATGGAAAGAAGGTGCTCCTGGTGCCAGGAAGGCTGGCACTCTTTGCAACTTTGTTGCAAGTCTGCCATCGGCAAGTCGGGTGAGCAATCTTTCGATGGCGATGCAATGTTGCGGTGGGCCGACGGGCATCGTCAGCGGGCATGCGAACACATCAGAATGTGCTTCATGCGGTATGCCCAGGGGGCTGACACATCGGTCAACTATCATGGTTGGCAGGCGCATCCGTTGCCGTCGAGGCGTGCGGCAACCTGTTCAGAAGGAGTCAGGCATGAGCACTTGCGATCTGCCGCACCATGCCCACCATCACCACCGGCACGGCAAGAACTGCGGCCATACGGCAATACGGCACAACGGGCACATCGACTTTCTCCATGACGGCCATCTGCATCATCCACATGCGGGGCATGTGGATGAACACCGACTCGAAATCAGTGAGAAGAACCCCGACCGATGCACCCCGGACCACAACTGTGGCGGACACGAACCCGGCCATGTTCACGGGCCCGGATGCGGGCACGAAGCCGTGCCACACGGGGACCATATCGATTACCTGGTCAACGGCCATCTTCACCATCCGCACGGCGACCATTGCGACGATCACGGGCCCGTGGATCTGGCGTAGTGAACGGAATCACCACGCGTGGCGGCACTAAGATCCGCCAGCAATGCATCGCCAGACCATGATGGGCGCGCGTCGCTGCGCTCGGCTTGCCGCACGAGTTCGCACAGGCGTTCGTTGACGGGCGCCGTTTGTCCGACGCGCTGCGCAAGCTTTACGACTTCGCCGTTGATCCAGTCGATCTCGGTCGTACGTCCTGCCGCGAGGTCATCGGACATCGACGAGCGTGCCAGCGGATCGATCGTCAGCATCGCGCGCCCGAGCCGCGCG
>JAFAJB010000242.1 GCA_019236395.1 Cupriavidus sp. | reverse complement strand
GGCCGTCTTCGGGCCGATGCCGGGCAGCAACTGCAGCGTGCGGAAACCTGCCATGCGATCGCGTGGATTCTCGAGCCAGCGCACCACGGCCATCACGTCCTTGACGTGTGTCGATTCCAGAAACTTCAGGCCGCCGAATTTCACGAACGGGATATTGCGCCGGGCCAGTTCGATCTCGACCTGCGCGCTATGGTCGGCGGCACGGAACAGCACGGCCTGCGACATCAGCGACAGCCCCGCCTCGCGGCGCGCCAGCACCTGTTCGACGACAAAGCGCGCCTGGTCGGCCTCGTCATTGACCACCACCACGCCCGGCTTCTCCGCCGATTCGCGCAGTGACCACAGATCCTTCGTGAAACGCTCGGCCGCCAGGCCGATCACGGCGTTGGCGGCGTGGAGGATCGGCTGCGTCGAGCGGTAATTCTGTGACAGCGTCACCTGCTCGGCCGGTGGCGAGAATTGCGTCGGGAAGTCGAGGATATTGCGCACCGTGGCGCCACGGAACGCGTAGATCGACTGGGCGTCGTCGCCGACCACGGTCAGGCCGCGCCCATCGGGCTTCAGCGCGAGCAGGATCGACGCCTGCAGCGCATTGGTGTCCTGGTATTCGTCGACCAGCACATGGTCGAAGCGCGCGCCCATGTCCTGCGCCAGCGCGGGCTCGGTCATCGCCTGGGCCCAGTAGAGCAGCAGGTCGTCGTAGTCGAGCACCTGCTGCTTCTGCTTGGCTTCCACATAGGCCGCGAACAGGCCCTTGAGTGCCTCAGCCCACATCGCGTAGCGCGGAAACTGCGTCTTCAGCACCACTTCCAGCGGCAACTGGGTGTTGACCACGCGCGAGTAGATCGCCAGGCAGGTTTCCTTGCGCGGGAAGCGCGATGTCTGCTCGGACAGCCCCAGGTCGTGGCGGACCACGTGCATCAGGTCGGCGGAATCGCTGCGATCGCTGATTGTGAATGTCGGCGCCAGGCCGAGTGTTTCCGCGTACTCGCGCAGCAGGCGCGCGCCGATCGCGTGGAACGTGCCCGACCACTGCAGCGCGGCGCGGCCCGCACCGGTCTGCGTGCCGAGCGCCTGGTCGACGATACGCTCGACGCGACGGCCCATCTCCGAGGCCGCCCGGCGCGAGAACGTCAGCAGCAGGATGCGGCGCGGATCGGCACTATTCACGACCAGATGGGCCACGCGATGAGCAAGTGTGTTGGTCTTGCCCGAGCCCGCCCCGGCGATGATCAGCAGCGGGGCGTCACCGGCAAATTCCACCGCGGCGCGCTGCTCCGGATTGAGTCGGGAGAGGTAGGCGGGGGCATCGGCAGCCTCGGCGGCGTGCGAGGTCTCGGCTTCGGGGGCAAGTTCCGGTAACACGGCAGGGCGGGGACTCGGATGGATCGAATGAGAAAAATCTGGCGCTCACTGTATATCCATACAGCTACGGCAGGCAAGCGACTCGCCCTGCAGTGACGGCGGGGCAACAAAAAAGGTGCCGCATGGGCACCTTTTTGCTGGGGGGCGGGACCGGGCTCAGGCCGCGTTGGCCAGCGCACCATCGAGCAGCTTGTGCAGCGCGTCCCACTCGGGCTCGCCCACGTAGCGTTTGAGGATCTTGCCGTTCTTGTCCACCACGAAGGTGGTCGGCGTGAGCTGGACGTTGCCGAAGGCCTTGGCGGCCGAGCCATCCGCGTCCATCGCCACCTTGAATGGCAGCTCGCGCGTCTGCGCGTAATTCATCACGTACATCGGCGGGTCGTAGTTCATCGCCACGGCCACGAAATCGAGGCCCTTGTCCTTGAACTGCTTGTAGGTGTTGACCATCTGCGGCATTTCCTTGACGCAGGTGGCGCAGCTCGTGGCCCAGAAGTTGATCAGGTAGACCTTGCCCTTGAGTTCGCCGGTGCTGATCTTCTGGCCCGAAAGCAGCGTGAACGTGGCGTCGGGGACGGTATTGGCCGGCGTCATGGCGCGATAGCCGAAGAAGCCGAGCAGGGCGACGATCACGACCGCGACGGCGATCGGCCAGCGCTTGGCCGGCTTGGTGACAGGGGTGGCGGTATTGGACATGGTATTGCGGTCCCGGGGGAAGCCATCGATGGACAGCGGCTATTCTACTGCCGCATGTGCCGGGAAGCAGCATGGCGGATCAAATGCGCACTATCTGTGTCATTTCGCCGCAAGTGGCGACTTCGCTGCAGCCGGCGCTTCCGCCAGCTTTGCGCGTGCCGTATCGATGGCCTGTTCGAGATAGGCGCCATAGAAATCCGGCTGCATGCCGCGTAGCGGGGCTGCCAGGTTGCGGCCGTTGCGGTCCAGGAACAGCACGGTCGGGGCCACCGAGATATTGTGGGCGCGCGCCCACTGCTTGGCGGTGGTCATGGTGCCGTCGACGTCGCGTATCGGCGTGTCGGCCGTCATGTCGAGTTCGCGCACGGTGATTTCCCCGGCGCTTGCCTGCGGCGCAAGGTAGTTGCGGCGGACCGTCTCGCAGTATGTGCACCCGGGCAGGCTGACCAGCACGACCAGCGGTTCGCCCTGCTGTGTGGCCGCGGCGGTCTGGGCCGCGACGTCGGTGAAGGGCGGCAGGTGGCCGGCGGCCATCGACACGCCAGCGCCGGCCAGCAGCGCCAGTGCGGCGAACAGTTGCAACGCGGGACGACGCAGGGGGTGGCGGGGCGGCATGCTGGAGTCTCACTGATGGGGCGCCGCATTTGATGTCGTGCGGATGCGCGCGGCTTCCCCGATAATACCGGCTTGCGCCAGATTGCGCCGACATCCTCCATGCGCCCCTCGATCCCCCGATTTCACCTGCTGCTTGCCGCTCTCCTGCTGGCCCTGGCCGGCTGCTCGCCGCGCTACGACTGGCGCACGATCGTCTCGAATGACGGCCAGTACGCGGCGATGTACCCGGACAAGCCAACCAGCGCCGAGCGCGACGTGGCCATCGCCGGACGCAAGCTGCCAATGAGGATGGAGGCGGCGCGGATCGACAACACGCTGTTCGCAGTGGGCGTGGTCACATTGCCCGGCGATGACGCCGAACTGCGGCGCGAGGCACTGGCGTCGATGCAGGCTGGCCTCGTTGCCAACCTTGGCGCTCATCCCGATACGCCAGCGCGGTCCCGGCAGGTCACGGTCATGTCAGCCGCCCAGCGGCCCGTTGCGCTGGAAGGCGTGGAAGTGTCGGTTGCCGGCGTTTCGCCGCAGGACAAGTCCCCGCGCAGGCTGACGGCCAGGCTGGTGGCCTCTGGCGCGCGCGTCTATCAGGCCGTGGTCCTCGAAGCCGGCGATGCGGCGCGGGATACGCGCCAAGCCGAGCAGGTCGACCAGTTCCTGACCGGCTTTCACCCGTTTTAGGCCTTTCAAGTCGTCAAAAATTTCATCAAGGAGTCTGCAATGCGTTGGGAAGTCTGGCTGGCCTATTTCGCCGCGTGCTGGGTGATCGCGGTTTCGCCCGGGTCGGGCGCGGTGCTGTCGATGAGCCACGGCCTGTCGTACGGGCTGAAGAAGACATCGACGACGATCCTGGGCCTGCAGACCGGGCTGGTCATCATCCTGCTGATTGCGGGCGGTGGTCTCGGCGCGCTGCTGCTGGCGTCGGAGGAAGCGTTCCTGATCGTCAAGACGATCGGTGCGATGTACCTGATCTACCTGGGCGTCCAGCAATGGAGGGCGAAGGTGGAGACGAAACAGCAGGGCGAGCAGGACAAGCCCGTGCGCGTGACCGTGATGAGCCGGCGCAGGCGCTTTGCCACCGGATTGCTGACGAACGTCACCAACCCCAAGGGCATCATTTTCATGGTGGCCGTGCTGCCGCAGTTCATCGACCCGACCCATCGGCTCGGCCCGCAACTGGCGATCCTGGCTGCCACGATGTGCTTTGTCGACCTGATCGTGATGCACGGCTACGCGCTGCTGGCTTCGCGCATGCAGGGCCTGTTCCGCAACGCGCGCGCCGTGCTCTGGCAGAACCGCTTCTTCGGCAGCGTGCTGGTGGCGGTCGGCACTGCGCTGTTCTTCGTGCGCCGGCACCCGGCCTGAGTGCATGACAGGTGGCGCATGGCCACCGGGTTTGCTTCAATAGGGAGTGATCAGGAATTCATGGAGACCCCGATGCGCGCTGTCATCCACCTGCACGTTCCTTATGGTGCTCACCGGGCGGGTGCTCATCGGGAGCCGCCTCCCGAAGAGCCGACCCCTCCCGGCTTCCCGGCCGACCAGCCGCCGATCGAGGAACCGCCTCCGCCACCGGTGGAACCACCGGTTTGAGCGGTACTGAAATGCAGAAGGCCCGCGTTGCGGGCCTTTGTTGTCTGAAGCTGTGGCATCAGTGAATGGGTCTCATATCATCCATCAGTCTCTCCTTTCAAGCGTGGACACTAAGTGATCGAATTCAGGTGTGGACCTGAGTGCGCCGAGGTCCGGCTCGCGCCTGAGCGCGGCGAGGAACCATGTGCGCTGGGCCGACACCGAAGCGTGCCATGCTCGCAGTAGCAGGGGTTTGATCTCGGTGAAGGAAGCGCCATTGAGCGCGCGATAGCACGCGGCATTGAACAGCCAGCTGAATATTTCACGCTGCTCGATGCGCAGCGCTTCGTCGATCGCCGTCACTGCCGCGGCCGGGTCACCGAGCCGCTTGTGGCAAAAGGCCTTCCACGCCCAGCACTCGGCATTGCCTGGGTCCGTTGCGATGACGAACTCCGCCTCCGCCAAAGCCTCCGCATAGGCTTCGCTATCGACCAGTTGTATGACCTTCCACATGGCAATGGCGCGGTTGTCAGCGGACCTGGCATGATCGCTCGCCGATCGCGCCGTGCTCTCGGCCGCCTCGGCCAGTGACTTCGCTTCCTGCGACATCCGCAGTGCCTTGCGACCTACCGAATCCATGAACTGCTGTGCGAAGAATGCCGCGGCGATGCAGAAGCCGATCAGGACGAACAGCTTCTCCGGATGCTGGCGCGATTCGGCGATCAGCGGGCTGGAGATCGTGTTCAGGAACAGGGGAACAAGGAAGGCGGCGGCGACGCCCATCACCGTGCTGGTGACCCAGTTGGCGCAGTGAGGCGCCACGGCGCGCATCTGCGCGAATCGCGCCAGCCCGCCACCGATGCCGGATGCCAGGATCGTGGCGAAGACGATCCACCACCACGGTTCGGCGATGGAGTTGTAGAGGTTCTCCATCGTCATCTTCATCATCAGCGTCCTACGCTGTTCGCAGCACCCGCCGGTACTGGATGGCCTCGGCCACGTGGCTGGCTGTCAGGACCTCCGCGCCGTCCAGGTCGGCAATCGTTCTTGCCACCTTGAGCACGCGAAAGTACGCGCGCGTCGACCAGCCCAGCTTCTGCATGGCGCCGCGTAGCAGCGTCCGTGCTTCGTTGTTGAGCGGGCAGTGGGTGTCGATCGAGCGACCGGCCAGTTCGCTGTTTGGCATGCCCTGCCGCGCCGTCTGGCGTTCGCGGGCGGCCACGGCCCGGGCGCGTACGGCGTCGCTCGGCTCGCCGGGCGGACCTTCGAAGATCTCCTGCTGGCCTTGGGCGGGCACCTCGATCTGCAGATCCACGCGGTCGAGCAATGGTCCCGAGATACGTGCCTGATAGCGCTGTATCTGGTCCAGCGTGCAGCGGCACATGCGGGTGGGATGCCCGAGATAGCCGCAAGGGCAGGGATTCATTGCCGCCACGAACTGGAAGCGCGCCGGGAAATCGGCCTGCGCCATGGCGCGTGAGATCGTGATGCGGCCGGTCTCGAGCGGTTCGCGCAGGACTTCGAGCACGCGCCGCTCGAACTCTGGCAATTCGTCGAGGAACAGCACACCGTGATGGGCCAGCGAGATCTCGCCTGGCCGTGGCGTGCCGCCACCGCTGTAATTTCCATCGATAAATGCAACAATCGCTGGAATATCTAGCGGAGTATGCAAATGAGCCATCTTCTGCATCATGCCCCGACTCGCGACATAGGCATCGGTACGCGTGGAGTGACCGGCGTCGTCCCATCGTTTGGTAAGTATGAGTCGTCCCTAGAACGCGATCTCATGGAGATCCTGCGTTTCGACCCCAGCGTTGAGCGTTTCGTCCCACAGCCACTCACCATTGAGTACTTTGACCGCGATGGCAAGTCGCGCAACTACACGCCGGACGGGCTGATCCAATTCAAAGCAGCATCGGCATCGTGGGCGATTCCGGTACTGTTTGAGGTGAAGTATCGAGCAGATTTTCGCAAGAATTGGAAGATCCTTGTGCCAAAGTTTCGTGCCGCTAAGACATATTGTCTTCGCCAAGGCTGGCGTTTCGAGGTGTTCACTGAGCGAGAGATCCGTACCCCTTATTTGGACAATGTCAAATTTCTCTGGGCCTACAGGGAGCAGATGCCGTCTCCCGATGTGCCTCCCCTGATTTTGCAAACGTTATGGGATTTGGATGAAGCCGACCCAGATATCCTCCTGTGTGCGCTTTGCCACGACGCTACCAACCGCGCGCGCATGATCCCCGTCATCTGGCACCTGATTGCCACCGGCGCGATCGGCTGCGATTTGAATGTCCCGCTGACCATGCGCTCTAGCATCTGGGCCGAAAAGGAGTGCTGATGAAGACCATACGACCAGGACAATTGGTGTATTGGCGCAATCAGACAGCCATCGTCCTCGAGTTGAAGGGATTCTCCGACGCAATTCTACGCACCGTCGACGGTGCCAGAACCGAGGTGGCCCGCGTCGCAGACCTGACACTGGGGCCTGTCTCTCATGAAGCTCCGTCGGCGCCGCACTTGCTGGCCAAGGACAAGGAGTGGGATAAAGCCGTTGAAAGATTCGAGTTGATTCGCCCGTTGCTGGATTTGCCGGGCCGCTCAGCCCTGGACGTTCAGCGCGTCGCTGACGCGGCTGGTAAGAGCGTTACTACCATTTACCGATGGTTGACCCGCTTCGAAGAAACCGGTCTCGTGTCCTCTCTGCTGCGTACGCCCCGTTCCGACAAGGGAGGTCAGCGCCTCAGCGAGGAGATTGAGCAGATTATTTCGCTGCAGATCCAACATTACTACCTGAAGCAAGAGCGGCCTTCGGTATTGAAGCTCTACAGCCGTGTCAAGCAAGAGTGCCTTGATGCCGATATAGATCCGCCACACAAGAACACGGTCTACGCGCGGGCTAGAGAACTTGAACAGCGCGAGGTGGTCCGAAAGCGCTACAGTCCCAAGCTTGCTCGGGAGAAGTTCGAGCCGCTACGTGGGCAATTTCCCGGGGCCGACTATCCAAATGCCGTGGTGCAGATCGACCATACCAAGGTTGACGTGATCGTGGTGGACGAGGAACACCGGTTACCTATCGGTCGCCCCTATCTAACGCTTGCTCTCGATGTCGCAACCAAACTGGTGACCGGATTTCGCATGACACTGGATCCGCCCGGCGCTTCGTCAGCCGGGCTCTGCATCGCTCACGCAGTAATGCGTAAGGAGCACTGGTTAGCCAAGCGCGACATCCTGGCAGAGTGGCCGATCTATGGAAAGATGCGGAAGATCCATGTCGATAACGCCAAGGAATTTCGCGGCAACATGCTACGGCGCGCGTGTGAGCAGCACGGCATCATTCTCGAGCACCGCCCAAAAGGACAACCTAACTATGGTCCGCACATCGAGCGGGCGTTCCGTACGTTTATGGGGGAATGCCAGAGTCTGCCGGGTACAACGTTCTCCAACGTCCAAGCCAAGATGGACTACGACTCGGAGGGGCGAGCATGCATGACTCTGGCCGAGTTGGAGCTATGGTTCACGATCTTCGTGGCGTATTGCTACCATCACCGTGCTCACAAAGGGATCAATGAGGTCCCGCCGATAAGGCTGTACCAACAGTTCGTGCACGGTTCAAGTACCCAACCAGGTATCGGCCTGCCGGCTCCCATTGAGGATGAGGAAAATCTCCGGCTGGACTTCACTCCCTACGTCGAACGCACCGTGCAGCGCCGAGGCGTGGTGATCGACAACATCCACTACTACGCGCCGATCCTGCGCCGCTGGATAGAAGCGGACGAGCCCGGTAGCAGCAAGGCGCGCAAGTTCATCTTCGCGCGCGACCCACGCGATATCAGCGTCGTGTACTTCCTTGATCCGAACACTCACATCTACAGTGCTATCCCCTATCTCAACAGCACGAGGCCGGCCATCAGCTTGTGGGAGTTGCGCGCTGTTCTGAAACAACTTAAGGAGCAGCCGGACAATCATGTCGACGAGGAAATGATTTTCCATGGTATTCGCAAAATGCGGGAGATTGAGGAGGAGGCGATCGAAAGGACGCGCCTAGCGAAGCAGCAGCGTGCTACTGAAAAGCGCAAACGTCGGATGGCCGAGCGGCGCAATGGATGGAACGGGGTGCATCTATCCGCAGTGGTCACACCGATCGCTGCACCGCCGTCTTGTTCGCTCGACGATGATATCCAACCTTTCAATGACATCCAACTGGGGTAGGAGCTCCAGCATGACAAGCTATATGCATCTTCACCCCAGTGCCGTCGACTACATTGAGTTGGACGCCGGAGAGCGCGTCCAGTGGCTAAAGCGGCCGCGGTGGATAGGCTATCCACGGGCACAGGAAGTGATGGGGAAGCTGGAGGACTTGCTACGGCATCCGCGCGAAGCACGGATGCCTAACATGCTGCTGATCGGCGGCACTAATAACGGAAAGACGCGGCTGATTAGGAATTTCGCCCAGCGTCATCCGGCCGAAGAGAATCCAGGCGGAGAGCACATCTTTGCGCCGGTACTATACACCCAGGCACCACCCGCGCCGAGTGAATCGGGGTTCTACTCGGAAATTCTGAATACCCTGTTCGAGAAAGTGCCGACATCTTCGGCGGATGCTAAACGGGCGCGCGTGATTCAGGTGCTACGCGGCATCCAGTTAAAAGTGCTGATTGTCGACGAACTGCATAACATCTTGGCCGGCGCGTCGGTCAAACAGCAGCAGTTTCTAAACATGATCAAGTACCTCAGCAACGAACTGCAAATCTCGATTGTTGGCTGCGGCACTGGTGATCTGTTGCGCGCAGTTAGTATCGATCCGCAGATTCAGAATCGGTTTGTCCCAGAGTTGCTGCCGAGATGGCAAATGAACAAGGAGTTCCGCCAGTTATTGATGTCGTTCGAGCGCATCTTGCCATTACGTAATCCATCCGAATTACATGAGCCACAGTTGGCTGGAAAACTCCTGGCAATGTGTGAGGGCACAATTGGTGAACTGTCGACCCTGCTCAACATGGCGGCAACGTATGCGATCCAACAGGGTCATGAGCAGATTTCCGCTGACGTACTGAACGCTTGCGGCTATTTGCCGCCTAGCGATCGCACTCGTCAGGCTGCCCGCGCTTGATGTTGTTGCCGTTGCATCCTCAGCCGCATTCTGGCGAAATCCTGTCCTCATGGATGGTCCGACTGGCGTTTGCGAACGGATTTCCACTTCATACGTTCTATGCCAACCTACTTGGCTATAGGGCACCGATCTGGAATCGGGATACTGATCGCCACCCTTCCCCTGCACTATTGGAGGTGCTGGGGCGCTGCACAGGGCAGCCGTTATTAACCCTGCGAGCGCTAACACTCAGTGCCTACGACGGGATCCTCTTTGAACAGTTGCCTATGATAGGCAACGCTTCGTGGATTCTGCCTGTCGGGGTGCTCCACCGCACGCGGCGGCGTGCCGGGATGCAGTTTTGCCCGCTGTGTTTGCGGTGCGATGCAGACCCTTACTATCGCCGCTCTTGGCGGCTGGCGATACACGCCAGGTGTGAGCACCACCAATGCGTGATGGAGCAATACTGTCCATCCTGCTGCGAGCCAGTGGCATACCATCGACACGGCATCGGACGAGGGAGGGTGATTTCGGACCAAGCTCTCCGGTTCTGCCATCGATGCGGATTTGACTTGGGTCGCAAGCAGCCAATATACCTCGACTGGCCGGATGTGGTTTCCTCGCGCTCGTTTGATGAGATGATGCACCACTTCGAGCGGGGCGCATGGAAATGCGGATACCTCACCCCGCCTTGCGCCGTCCCGTTCTTTGCTGGGCTGCGCGCGTTGGTCAGCGTAATCATTGGTCGCTACGGTCAGCGCCTGAGGAGTCAGCTCAGCAACACCCTTGGGCTGAGTCTGGACACGTGCTACGTAGGTCGGCGTGTTGAGTTCGAGTACCTCGGTGCGTTGGAAAGGCTAAAGCTTTTGCTGGCAGTCAGTTGGTTACTGGAGGACTGGCCAAGCCGGTTCATCGCGATGTGCGGCGCGTGCCGGTTCACTCGCTCCCGATTGGCCGAGGAGGTACGGACGTTGCCCTTCTGGCTGGCCAGTGTAGCGGACGAATATCTGGACAACCGTCCCTACTTGCACAATGCGGATGAGATTTATGCGGCCTGCAGCTACCTGCTGGCCCAACAGCGAAGTGTGACACGTGGGGCGTTGGGTCACGTTCTAGGCCTATCCAAGGACAGCGCGAATACCGCATTGCGCATATGGCACGAGCGAACTGAGGAGGCCGGTAAGTAATTGACCGTCTCCGATGACGCATTTCCAGCAAGGACATCGTGAAAAGCTGGCAATCTTGACGGCTCATTCAATGTCCCTAGAGAAGCCTTTTGGCGAGCCGCGGTGCCTTGGCCGGGCTTGTAGGGCATCTGCGACTGCAGATGCCCGGCTATGTCACACGGGAACGCCCCGCCAGAGTTCCAGTCAGGTAGCTCTGCAGTTTCCCCTCGTCGCCACTCCGGCTCTGTTGGCGCGGTCCGACGAAGCGCCTGTTTCGCATCAGCGCACTCTGATTATGAATTATAAATAAAACAATTGAAGTAGCGTTAAATGAATGACAGTCAATTCATTAAGATGTTCAAATGTATTGACATTAATGTAAATTGCTATTAATTTAATTTGAAATCTGATATTAGATTTTATTAATCGCCGTTGGATGTAACCAACTGTAATATTTCTCACTCACTACTGATTCAACCATTGAGTTTTTACATCTGATAACCTGCCAAAAACAAAAAATCTGAGGGGTATGGTGGTCAAAGGAAACGACCTCATTGAAAAAAATTGCAAGCAGGGAAAGCCAGTGGAAGGAGGCGGTCGGTATCCAGCGAGTAGGTTAGTCTGCGTTTCCATCGCCGCCAACCATCACCAGCGGCCAGCGAATCGCATTCAGTTGGCGCGCTCCTCGGCATTTTCCCCAGACCCGCGTCCCCAAGCGACTGATTTGCTGTGGGCGCCGGCCGCAGTCGGGCTGAAAGCTAACAAGGTCTGTAACTATATTTCGTGGAGGGCCGCGAACGCTCCCCACGACCCGCTATGGCACAACAGTCCAACGGCGAGTTCGTGGTGATCCTAGTCGGGACGCGCCTACGACTAGACAACCCTCTGGCTTGATCCGAGACCCATCTGTATACCGAAGCACGAGGTAGTGCGCGTCTACTACCCAGGGGAAAATAGACGGCCCCATTACTGCCAGAGCTCGTTGAATCGCAGCCAAATGGGGCAGACGAAAAAAAGCGGACGGGTTCTCGCCACGTGACGCACCGCGATTGGAGAGTCTGCGGACATCGATTTGATGGCGGTCTTGAACAACTCGCCGGAACTTCAGGCGCAGTTAGAGGATTTTCTCGCGCGCGGGGCTCCGTCACCGCAAACACCTTGATCGGTGACAAACAGGCGGAGAGGGGCGAGTAGCCGTCGCTCCGGGAGGGCGCAACAATAGCAGCAGTCAATGGGGTGGCCGATGATGACGATCCGCTGTCAACAGCCACACCGGCCCCGCCACGGAGTTGATCTGCGTTTGCATTCTAGTCCGCCATCACCGGCGTTCGTCGGATCCAGCGCAATTGGCGCGCTCGAAGATATAAAATGGTCCAACTCGATGCCCCTTGGACTCGTGTTAACGGCCACAAACGTAACAGGAGAGTCAATCCATGTATCGTTCAGCTTTTCCGATATTAATCGCTTTGGGAGCTACAGGTATGTCAACAAATGCGAATGCAACACCTGGTCGCGTTAGTCAAGGTGTTGAGGCAACCTATCAGGTTGCTAGCCCAAAGCCGCAAGAAGCGATCGACCTGCGGTTTTCCGGTACGGCCCTGTCAACAGTCGCAAAATTGACCTTCAGCCCCGATAGTCGATATCTCGCAATTGTCGAAAGCACTGATCTTGCGAAGACGGATATTGTGATTTGGGATTTGCTGCTCGGCAAGCAACAGGCCAGAATTCACTGCCCGTCTGATTACGCTGCTTTGCCTGATCATGACCTCCTGTGGAGCCATGATGGCACTGTAATTTCGTTTGGCGCTAAACGGCAGTGGAGCCCAATAACGGGTGAAGCTCTACCAGACAATCCGGCGATTGGAAGGTCAGCGCGCCTCAACAAAGACGGCACCAAAATGCTGACCATCGTGGGTGCAATCGGTGCACCGTCATATATCCATGTCTACGACACAAGGACGTGGGAACTTGAGAGGCTGTATGCCGATGGGCTGTTCGTTGAAAGAGCGGCGTGGACATCCGATGACAAGGTCCTAGTCGCGGCGAGCGTGACCAAGGAGACATTTGGTAGGACTTTGGATGGACACGTTATCACCCAGTGGAAAGACTCCGCACTGAGAGTGCTAGATCCGTCAAAGAAGGAACCAACTAAGGCGGTTTGGTTTCCTGCAATCCCAAGGAATGACAAAAAATCGCCATTTGGGTATGGATTTCCCATTGGCTCGAATATGCGGTCGAATTTCCCACGCCACCAGATCTATTTAGAAGCCGGGTTCGTCATTGATACTAAAACACTTGACATTCATCGCTATAGCTCGTTTGACAAAGACGATGCTGCTCCCGGTGCGTTCGGTATGGGGTTTAGCCCAGATGGCAGACTCCTGTATCTGAAGGGGGCGTCATTCTCGCACGGAGGGCATGCACCAATCAAAAATAGTATTGTTGACGTTATATCTGGTCAACCGTTGCTTGAATTTGATGGAGCAACGGACCATCAGGGGAGCCTTGCAGTAAGCCCAAACGGACAGCACTTGGCATTGGGTAGCGGTCATTCAGTAATGGTATTTAAACTCCAGTAATAATTTTAATAATTCGGGAGCCATTAATGGAACAAATTACCCAGTCTGCAACGCTGACCGACATAGTTACTGCTGCCGTGGCTACCTATGGTGGTGAAAATGCACCTACTTTAGGCAGTCAGTGGACGCAAATAGGGCTGACGGATATCCTCGAGAAAGATCCATCGCTGGCTAAGGCGATGGCTAATGTTGGCTTTTATGGTCAGGTCAATATAAATTTACAAACAGGCGAAGTAATTATTGCGGATCGTGGAACGGCAAATTCCCAAAACTTAATTACGGACTCTCAGGTCGCCATTGGTGCGGCTCTAGATGCGAAACCAGTTGCGGATGCGTTCGCGCTGGCAGGGTTGGCAGTTGCACAAGCCCAGCTTAGCCAGGCGGGAGTTTCCATTAGTGCCGTTTATACGACGGGGCATTCGCTCGGCGGGGCTGAATCACAAATACAAGCGGCCATGCTGAGTGTTGCAACGAACCCGGATGGCTCGACAGTGCTGCCTGACGGTGTCCACATCACAAATGTGTCACTTGATGCCCCAGGAATTGCTGGGCTAGCAAACACCGGCAACGTCACTAACTACACCAGCTTTAACATTTCCGCGCAGGGGGACCTAGTGAATCTCGCGGGCGGGGATAACCTAGCTGGTACAACGAGTGTCTCCTTACCTGTCGGGCCGACCATGTGGGCCACTGGCGGATTGGTTGGGCTTGGCACCGCTAGCATGCTTGCCTCAGGAGGCATAGCTTTAGCGCTCGGTGGCGCGTTGGTCGCGATAGGGCTGAATAATGCTCTGGCCGCTCATTCAAGCGTAGTTTTGCTTGACGGCGTAGCAGGCACCCAGCTTGGCAACACGCAAGTGAGCGCGCTTAGTAGTTTGTCCCCCGACCAGATGCAGAATATGCTCGGTGTGAGCCAGCCGCAGTACGATTCAGGTGGCTATGACAAGAATGGCTACAACCGAAATGGCTATAACATATATGGGGTCGATAAGAATGGCAATCTCGATCCGGCGATCACCCAGAATGGGGGGCAAACCAACAAGGATACCCTTCGTGACGGCTCTACACTTACCGTCGCTATTGCGGGGAATGGAGCTGCGACCGCGACCCTGAATACCACTGATGGAGCCATTTACACGTACACCAGAGATGCGTCGGGACAATTAACAGGCGTTACCGCACAGAGCTCGGACGGTAGCGTCACCCGGACGACCATTTCCGACGGTGCCGTGAACAGTGTCACAACGAAGACCGATGGCAGCTATAGCACTTACTCAGACGATGGTGCGGGTAAAGTAACTGTTGCTGCTTTTGCGGCTGACGGGTCAAGCATCGGTTCAACCACCAACGCCGACGGCACGTCCAGCAAGTACACCAGTGACGGCCAGGGCAACGTCAAGACGGACAATTTTGCAGCGGACGGCACCAAGACCGGCGACAATTGGACCCATGCGGACGGCAGCTCAGGCACGGACTCGTTCTCCACGGACGGTTCCAGCTCGGGCACTGTGACGAATCCCGACGGGACATATAGTCAGTATAGCGACGATGGCCAAGGCAACGTCTATACCGCTCTCTTTGCGGCAAACGGCACCCCGATCGGCGATCGCTGGAGCTCCGCTGATGGCAGTTCCGGCACAGATACGTACAACACGGACGGTTCCAGCTCGGGCACAGGGAAGTATGCCGATGGTACATACAGCATCAGCACCGATGACGGTCAGGGTAACAGCAGGATTGACTACTATGCTGCGAATGGCACCCGAATCGGCGACACGTGGTCAACTCCCTTCATGTCGGGAGGCGACACGTTCAACGCAGACGGGTCTAGCAATGGCTGGTCGCGCAATGTCGACGACGGTCTAACCCAGTACAGCAGCGACGGGCACGGGAACACGACGACAACCACGACTATCGAGGGAGCAGTCGACTCGGTTGCGCAGACATCCAGCGTGACCGATGACCAGGGTGTCACGTCGAGCACGACCACCACCACCTACTACGATCGTTTCTCGGGAGGCGTAGAAAGCGGGTATAGCGTCAAGACGGACGATGGCCAGGGCAACGTCAACACCAACAGCTTTGCTGTGGATGGCACCCAGACCGGCAACTCCTGGAGTCGGTCGGATGGGTCCAACGGCGACAGCTCGACAGACAGCGATGGCAGCTATCGCCATGACAGCTACGACGCTGCGACTGGCGAATCCAAGGGTGACAGCTACACTGCCAGTACCGGAATACTGTTCAAGTATGACGAAATCTCCAGCCCGGATGGTTCGCATAGCTTGGACACGTGGTCCAGCGATGGAAGCTACAGCCATGACAGCTACAACGCAGCGACTGGTGAGTTCAAGGGTAGTAGCTATGACGCCGCGTCGGGCTACCGCAGCATCTACGATGACACGCGCAACGCGAACGGCACCACCGAAAAAACGGGGGAGTACACGGTCGGCAATGGCGTCTGGTACAGGTATGACGATCGGATCACGGCCAATGGTTTGTACATCTACGGTGCATCAGACGGCTACTTTACCCCGACGGACAACAGCAATACTGGCTCGAACCCTTCAGATCCCACGAATGGTTCGTCCCCTACCGATCCTTCCGACCCATCGGATCCTGGGGCAGGCGACACGCCTGCAGATGGGGGCGACTATGGATTCGCAGGCCCGCAGGCCGTCATCCTGGCAGAGCTGAACCAAAAGGTGGGGGCGATCGCCAGCGCAGACCTAGCGCAGGGAGACGCCGGCGCCGCGACGGCGGCCGAGGCGGCACGCGCTCAGGCTGCGGCGATCGCCACGGGTGTGTCGGGTCCTGCATCCACTACTCAACACGCAGTATGGCAACAGCCTGTGATCACGTGGAGCTTGGCCGGCCAGGCGGGCACCAGCGCGGCACCGTTCAGCGGCTACATGGACAGCAGCTATGAAGCCTCGGTCCAGCACGCGTTCGCGGCCTGGGCGGCGGCGGTGCCCGGCCTCAAATTCGAAGAGGTCGCGGACTCGTCCCAGTCGGACATCCGCCTTGGATTTGGCGACTTCGATACCGCTGACACGGGTGTGATCGGCTATACCAGCTACCAGACCCTGCAGAGCGCCAGGATGCCGGGCGCGATTGTGCGGATCGAAAATCCCACGCAGAACCCACTGTCACAAGATACGGCTGGGCAGCAGATCTATGTCGGTACCGACGCCAGTGTGGAGCAGGTGCTGTTGCATGAAATCGGCCATGCGTTAGGGCTGGCCGAGAGCTCAGACCCGGCCTCCGTCATGTACTACGAACTGACGGCCAATAATCGTGCCCTGGACGGCAATGATATAGCAGGCATGCAGAGTCTGTACGGGACAACAGGTGCATCCACTTCGGTGGATCACCACGTGAGCCAATTGATCCAGGCAATGGCCGCCTACGCCACCGATACGGCAGGCGGTATCGGACTCGCACCACCCGTGCAGGATCAGGCGGCACTGCAACTGGCCGTTCATTGATCCATCCGTATTGTCATTCGCTGAACCTGCGCCCTTCAGACGAGGGCGCAGTTCTTTCTACATTTGTCGATGGCCGTCAGGCCTAACAAGAATAATCCTACGCTGATTCATGGGTTCTAACGACAACCCGGCTCATCTTGAGGACGCCGGCCTGGCTGCCCTCGTGCTCATCGCAAGGTTTCATGGCATTGCCACCGATACCGCGCAAATCCGGCATGCCGTTGCGCTCGGCGGGGAGGCCTTCTCCGAGGCTGATTTGGTGTTAGCTGCGCGAGGCATGGGCCTGAAGGCCCGGGCTGTGCCGCTGCTGGCTGAGCGTCTGACCAAGACCCCGTTTCCAGTGCTGGTGCTCGATAGCGCAGGCCGGCATTTCATCCTCGCCGGTTCCGATGGCAAGACCGCGCTGATGTTGGAACCCGGCATGCCGGCGCCCGCGCCCAAGCCGATTGACGAAATCATGGCGCGAGCGAGCGGACGCATGCTGCTCTTCACCTCGCGTGCTTCGCTCGCGGGTGAGCTGGCCCGTTTCGATTTTTCGTGGTTCATCCCGGCCGTG
>JAFAJB010000163.1 GCA_019236395.1 Cupriavidus sp. | reverse complement strand
CTACAACGCTTCACCGGTATTCGCCGGATTTCGCTTTCCAGGCGAGATAACACTGGGCGGATGGCTGGGCGGTGCGCTTCAATGGCATTTCGCGGCCATGTGGCTGCTTTTCTTCAACGGCCTGTTCTATCTCGCGATGAACGTCGTAACGGGCCGATTTTCCCGGAAGTTCCTGCCGCTGCGGCCGCGCGCCGTGCTGGAAGACCTGGTTGCCGCGCTGCGAGGTCGGCTCTCCCATGCGGACCTGAGCCAGTACAACGCCGTGCAGAAGCTGGCCTACCTGGTGGTGGTGTTCGTGCTGGTTGTGCTGGTGCTATCTGGCCTCGTCATCTGGAAGTCCGTGCAGTTTCCGCTGCTGCGCGAGATGATGGGCGGCTACGACTTTGCGCGAGTGGTTCATTTCTGCGCCATGTCCTTGCTCGCGGCCTTTATCGTCGTGCACCTGGTGATGGTTGCACTGGTGCCGCGCAGCCTCCTGACAATGATTCGCGGTCGCTGAGGTCATCTGGAGCCTGAATCATGAAAACAAAGCCTTCCGGACAAACGGCCGTCGACCGCGAGTCCCTGATCATCGATGTACGTAGGCAACTTGACATGCCGTCTCGACGCCTCTTCGGCAAGCGCATCCTTACGCTTGGCGGCCTTGCCATGCTTACCGGCTGCAGCTTGACTGACGATGCGTCGGTGGAAGCGTTCCTGTCACGTGTCTCGCGCATGAACGACAAGGTACAGGCGTGGCTGTTCGACCCGAACCGGCTTGCGCCGACCTATACCGAAGCGGAGATCACGCGGCCATTTCCGTTTAACGCGTTCTACGGCATCGACGAAGTCACGGTGGTGAACGGTGACGACTTCCGGCTTCAGGTCGGTGGGCTGGTCAGGGAAAAGAAAAGCTGGACCCTGGACGAGCTCTACGCGCTACCCAAGGCCGAACAGATCACGCGACATATCTGCGTGGAAGGGTGGAGTGCGATCGGGCGATGGGGCGGCACGCCGTTTGCCGGGTTCCTCCAGCGGATAGGCGCCGATACCACCGCGAAGTACGTTGGATTCCGATGTGCCGACGATTACTACGAGAGTATCGACATGGCCACGGCGCTGCATCCGCAGACCTTGCTGACATTCACGTACGACGGCGAACGCCTGCCACCGAAGTATGGCTTTCCGATGAAACTTCGCATGCCGACCAAGTTGGGCTACAAGAATCCAAAGCACATCATGGAGCTGTTTGTCACGAACGATTACCCCGGTGGGTATTGGGAGGACCAGGGCTACAACTGGTTCGGGGGCTCGTGATCCGAGCTGCGCTGTTCCATGTGCAGCAGGTATGAGACCGCTAGTCGCTATCCGGGCGCCGCAGTGCAGCAGGCGACGTCGCTTTGGCTCTGGCCATAGACGTCTGCCTGATAGGAGCCGAGCGCGCCGCCTCCCTGAAGGACCAACCCGATTTCGTCATAGGGGGGCAACTGTCGCTGATCGGGTTGGATTCTGCCGCGTTGGCTGCGGCGCACGTCCGGCTCCTCGTTCTTATTGCATGAACCAGCCGTGGCTCACCACGACCGACTGTCCGGTCAGTGCCGCCGATTCGAATCCGGCCAGGAAAGCAACCGTCCGGGCCACGTCGGCGACGGTCGTGAATTCGCCGTCCACGGTTTCCTTCAGCATCACGTTCTTGACCACATCGGCTTCCGTGATGCCGAGGGCCTTGGCCTGCTCGGGAATCTGCTTGTCGACCAGCGGCGTTCGGACAAAACCGGGACACACCACGTTGGCGCGCACGCCACGCGAACCGCCTTCCTTTGCGACGACGCGAGCAAGGCCAAGCAGTCCGTGCTTCGCCGTCACGTAGGCGGACTTCAGCTTCGAAGCTTCGTGGGAGTGAACCGAACCCATGTAAATGATGCAACCGCCCTTGCCTGATGCGTACATATGCCGGATGGCGGCCTTCGTCGTCAGGAACGCGCCGTCAAGGTGAATGGCCAGCATCTTCTTCCAGTCCGAGAATTCGTAGTCTTCAATGGGATTGACGATCTGGATGCCGGCGTTCGACACCAGCACGTCGATGCCGCCAAGCTTGCTGACTGTTTCCTCGATGCCGGCGTTGACCGCCGCCTCATTCGTCACGTCCATCGACACGGCGATCGCCTTGCCGCCTGCGGCGACGATCGAGTCCGCGACGTTCTGCGCATTGTGCAGATTCAGGTCGGCGATGACGACGGCGGCGCCGTCCCCGGCCAGTTGACGTGCGCATTGCTCTCCGATACCACTTGCTGCGCCGGTAACGAGCGCGACTTTTCCTTGCAATGACATGGTTTGCTCCTTGCGGGATTACTGGTTGACAGCGAGGCTCGGACCCTGTGCCGGCCCGAGGTAATCAAAGGCGACTTCGCCGATATCGAGGGTGAGATTGGCAACGACATGCCTCGCGCCGACGACCCTTCTGACTGGGAGCTCGGCAACCGGCGCCAGTGCATGCGGGCGGAGCTCGAGCGCGCCGGGGCCGCCCCAGGCGCCGAGTACCGTCACGTCCCGCAGGTAGAAACGGACCAGTTCGCAGATCCGTGCCGAGCCATCGACGTGCGGGACGATCTTCAGCAGGTAGTTCGGCGTAGCCGCCAGCTTGCGGCGTTCGGTCTCGATATCGAGCGGACAGAATTTGTAGCCCATCGTGCCGGTCGCGATGCGCTGCGTCCCGTAGTCGAGAGTGCCAAGCAGCGTATCGTTACCATCAATGGCCAGGCGGGGCGATGCGAGCTTCTTCGGAAACCCCCAGATTTCGCGGCCCCCGGCGATCGGTCCCTCATCATCGAGATACATCGCATGCGTGTAGTTGGCCTTGCGGCCCGCTTCATCAATGACCGATATCACCTGGCCGCTTTCGGTGTAGTTGCCGAATCCGGTCGAGTCCGGCATGCGGATGAACTCGTAGTGGACCAGCGCCGAGTCGACCATCAGTGGCTCTGGAACGACAGCGCGCAACGCGTCCAGGTCGGTTTCGTAGGTAATGATGAAGTACTCGCGATTCAGGAAGCGGAAAGGCGGTCGCGGATACGAGGGGCTGTGCAGGGGCATCGCGAATGCGTTCTTGCGGATGTCATCTATCTTCATGGCGGTGGTCCTTCAGTTATGGAATCAGCACAATTCGGCGATCGAGGGCGCCAGGCGCGCACCCCAAGGCGTTTCAACGAGACCGGCTAAAGACTGGCTGCTCCGTTCGCTTCTCAGGTCGGCAACTTGCGGAAGGAAATCGCAAAGCGGTTCCAGCTGTTGATCGCCGAAACAAGCAACGTCAGGTCGACGATCTCCTCGTCACTGAAATGCGGCTTGACAGCCTCCCAAACCACGTCAGGCACGTGGGTCTGCGACACGAGCGTGACGGCTTCCGTCCATTCAAACGCGGCGCGCTCGCGCTCCGTGAAGAACGGCGTTTCGCGCCAGACGACCACGGCTGCCAATCGGCGATCGGTTTCGCCACCGCGACGCGCATCGGCCGAGTGCTTGTCCACGCAGAACGCGCATCCGTTGATTTGCGACGCGCGCAGCCGGATCAGTTCGGTCAGGGGTTTTTCAAGCGACGACTTGCCGATCCGGTCTTCCAGCGCAAGCAAGGCCTTGATTGCATTCGGGTTGGCGTTGTAGAAGTCGAGACGTTGTTCCAAGATTTGCTCCCGTGGGTGGGGGTTTGGACGAGGGTGCAGCAGACACAAGATTAGGCGTCCGTGCGGTACTGAAAGATGACAATTTTTCCGTTTTGGGCCCGGATGGGGCCGGGATGGGGGCGCCAGGCATGGGGCCAGCGGAAGCCGGGTTGCCTGCCGGTATCCCGTACTAGCGTGGAATGCTGTCCAGGTGGAGCAGCACCATGGAGATGGCATACATCGAGCATGCCGCTGCCATCAGCAGCATGCCGCCCGTCAGTGACGCGGTCATTGTCTGAAGCGCGACGTCCGAGAGGAACGACGCCCCTTGCCAGCTTGCGCCGGCAAGTCGGTACGAGGCACGGCAGATTTTCGCTCTGGCAGCGAGGAAGAGGGTGCTCTGCGACATCATTGGCTCCGTAAGGCGACGGTAGCGACGGTATGGCCTGCACGCTGAGTCGTCCGTGCGGGGCATCAAGACGATTTCGGGCGCGCACTGGATGAGGCCTCAGTGGGCCTCAGTGCGCCGCAGCTGCAGCGTTGGAGGCCATACCCTTGGCAGGCCTGGTGAGCCAGATCAGCGGGACGATGGCGATAAAGATCACGCCAGAAATCCAGAAGGTATCGTTCAGGCCTAGCATGTTTGCCTGCGCGTCGAGGCTGCGTGCGAAGTAGGCGACGGCCTGCTCCGGGGTGAAGCCCATGGTCGACTGGATCGACTGCAGCGCGGCGCCATACAGCGGATTGTCCGGGCTCGCCTGTTCCACCAGTCGCGCGTGATGCAGCACCGCGCGGTTGTTCCAGCCGGTGGTGGCCAGCGAGGTTCCCACGGCACCGCAAAACACCCGGGCGAAGTTGGATAATCCTGCGGCGGCCGGAATCTTCTCGGGCGGCTGGCCAGACAGGATGATGGCGGTCAGCGGGACAAAGAATAGTCCGGTCGGAATGCCTTGCAACAAGGTGGGCAGTACCAGTGTGTAGGTGTCGACGCCGGTGGTGTAGTTCGAACGCATGAAGAACACGCCTGCGAAGCCGAGGAAGGACAGCGTGGCCAGCACGCGCAGCTCCGACCTGGGCAGGATCTTGCCCAGCACCGGTGCCAGCAGGACGGCAAAGATGCCCAGTGGCGCAGTCACAAGGCCGGCATTGACGGCGGGGTAGGCCAGGTATTGCTGCATCCACTGCGGCAGCACCACCAGGTTGGCGAAGAACACCGCGTAGGCCACCGAGATGGCGACGGTGCCGGCCAGGAAGTTGCGGCCCTTGAAAAGGTGCAGGTCGATGATCGGTCTTGCTTCCGTCAACTCCCAGATCACGAAGAAGAGGAAGCTGAGCAGCGCAACGATGCCGAGGGTGATGATGACCGGCGAGTTGAACCAGTCCAGATCCTTGCCCTTGTCGAGCATGATCTGCAGCGATGCCACCCAGGTGATGAGGGAGGCCAGGCCTACCAGGTCGATGGGCAACTTGTACGTTGGCGTTTCGCGGTCGCGGTAGATTGCCCAGGTGACGGCGGCGGCGAACAGGCCGACCGGCACATTGATATAGAAGATCAATGACCACGAGTAGCTGTCGGTCAACCATCCGCCCAGCGCCGGGCCGGCGATCGGGCCGACGGTAGCGGTCATGGCCCACAAGGCCAGGGCGGCGCCGCTTTTTTCCTTGGGGTAGGAAGACAGCAGGATCGCTTGCGACAGCGGAATCAGCGGGCCCGCCACCGCGCCCTGCAGGATGCGCGCGCCCAGCAGCACGGTCAGGTTGGGCGCCATGCCGCACAGCCACGATGACAGCACGAACAGCAGGATTGCGCCGACGAACAGGCGGATCTGGCCCACACGCTGGGTCAGCCAGCCGGTCAGCGGGATCGCCACGGCGTTGGCGGCGGCGAACAGCGTGATGACCCATGTGCCTTCATCCACCGACACACCGAGGTTGCCGGAAATCGTCGGGATCGCAACGTTGGCGATCGAGGAGTCCAGCACGTTCATGAACGTGGCAAGGGCCACGGCGAAGCTTCCCATTACCAGCTTGCCGCCGGTGAGCGGGGCTGGCACGAGTGAGGTCTGGGCCTGGGATGACATGGTGCACTCCGGCTGAAATCTGATCTGTCAGGTAAATGGGCGAGGCAGGGCAGTTGCGGGGTTGTACTCAGGTCCCCGTAGCTTCGGAGGGAGGTTGTCCAGCACGATGCGCGGACAAGTTACCTGCGGACTTGGCGTCCCGCTGCGTCTCAGGCTGTGGCCGGGCCTTCTTCGCCTGTTGGGCCACTTGCGCGACCGCCAGCTCCCCGCCAGCCGAGCCATTGAGGTTCCGCGCGACGATCACGGCGATTTCGCGGTCGGCCTCTTCGCCGTAGTGCTGGAACACGTCGGTGCTATAGGTCGTGCGGTAGGGAGCTGCGCTGCCGCTGGCGAGGCGCGAACCGTCTTCGCTGCGCGTCTGCACATCCACCTGCATCGACAAGCCGATCTGCAGCGGATGGGCCTGCAGTTCGGCCGGGTCGAGCTGGATCCGCACAGGCAGGCGCTGCACGACCTTGATCCAGTTGCCGGTGGCATTCTGCGCGGGAAGCGCCGAAAACGCGCTGCCCGTACCGGCTGAAAAGCCCACCACCTTGCCGTGGTACGTCACCCTGCCGCCGTACAGGTCGGCATGCAGCTCGACCGGCTGGCCCATGCGGATGTGCTTGAGCTGGACTTCCTTGAAATTGGCATCGACCCAGACGCCATCGAGCGGCACGATCGCCATCAGCGGGTTGCCGGGGGCCACGCGCTGGCCGACCTGCACCGAACGTCGCGCGACATAGCCGGTGACCGGCGCCGGGAGCGTATTGCGCGCATTCGCGAGGTAGGCGTCACGTACCTTGGCCCCGGCCGCGAGGACGCTGGGATGGTCGGCAACGGTGGCCTGGTCGGTCAGCGCGTGGTTGGAAGCCAGTTGCTGGCGTGCGGTCTCCAGCGCAGCCTCCGCAGTCTTGACGGCATCGCGGGCGTGGGCCACATCCTCCGCGGCCACTGCGCCGGTTTCGGAAACCTCGGTGCGCCGGCGCAGGTCGTCCATCGCGCGGGCAAGGTCGGCCCGTCGCTGTTGCACGGTGGCGGCAAGCACGTTGTTGTTCACGTAGAGCGCGCTGATCTGGCGCACGGTCTGGCCAAGCGCGGCCTCGGCGTTGCCCAGCGCAATCCGCGCATCGGCGGCATCGAGCACCACCACGGGTTCGCCGGCCTTGACGATCTGCGTGTCATCGGCGTTGACCGACACCACGGTGCCGGTCACCTGCGGCGTGAGCTGGACCAGGTTGCCGTTCACGTAGGCGTCATCGGTATCCTCGTGGAAGCGTCCCACCTTGTAGTAGTACACGCCATAGCTGGCCGCGGCGAGGGCGGTGGTCAGGCTCAGCAAGGCAAGCAGGTGCTTGCGGGTGTTCGTCTTGCCGGGCTGTGCGCTGTCGGTTTGCTGCGCGACCGGTTGTTCGGCAGCGGCGTCGGTCTTGGTCGTTT
>JAFAJB010000171.1 GCA_019236395.1 Cupriavidus sp. | reverse complement strand
CGTACCAGGCCGGAATCTGATGACCCCACCAGAGCTGGCGGCTGATACACCAGTCCTGGATATTGCCCAGCCACTGGTTATAGGTGCTGATCCAGTTCTCGGGCACGAGCTTGATCTCGCCGCTCTGAACGGCTTCGAGCGCGACTTCGGCGATCGAGCGGCCCGGGTAATACGTGCCTTCCGGCGCGGGCTTGCTCATGGCGACGAACCACTGATCGGTCAGCATCGGCTCGATCACGCTGCTCGTGCGCTCGCTGCGCGGCACCATCAGCTTGTGCTTCTTGACCTCGCCGAGCAGGCCCTGGGTTTCAAGGTCCGCGACCATCTTCTTGCGCGCGTCGAAGCGGTCCATGCCGGCGTAGGCGGCCGGGGCATCGGCGACGATTTTCGCGTCAAGCGTGAGGATCGACAGTTGCGGCAGGTTGTGGCGCTGGCCCACGGCGTAGTCGTTGAAGTCGTGGCCCGGCGTTACCTTGACCACGCCGGTGCCGAATTCGCGGTCGACGTATTCGTCGGCGATCACCGGGATCTTGCGGTCGGTCAGCGGCAGGTGCACGAACTTGCCGATCAGGTGCGCGTAGCGCTCATCCTCTGGGTGCACCATCACCGCCGTGTCGCCGAGCATCGTTTCGGGACGGGTGGTGGCCACCGTCAGGTGCGTCAGGCCGCGCACGGTGTCCGGCTCGGCCAGCGGGTAGTGGATGTGCCACAGCGAGCCGTCTTCCTCGGCGCTGTCGACTTCCAGGTCGGACACGGCGGTGCCGAGCACCGGATCCCAGTTGACCAGCCGCTTGCCGCGGTAGATCAGGCCCTGTTCGTACAGGCGCACGAACACCTCGGTCACGGCCTTCGACATGTCGGGCGACATCGTGAAGTACTCGCGCGTCCAGTCGATCGACGCACCCATGCGGCGCACCTGGCGCGTAATGGTCGAGCCCGACTCTTCCTTCCACTCCCAGACCTTCTCGGTGAACTTCTCGCGGCCAAGGTCGTGGCGCGACACGCCCTGCGCCTCGAGCTGGCGCTCCACCACGATCTGCGTGGCGATACCGGCGTGGTCGGTGCCCGGCACCCACAGCGTGTTGGCGCCGCGCATGCGCGCATGGCGGGTCAGGCCGTCCATGATCGTCTGGTTGAACGCGTGGCCCATGTGCAGCGTGCCGGTCACATTCGGCGGCGGGAGCTGGATGGCGAAATCGGGGCGATTTGCGTCGAAAGTGGGCTGGGCAATGCCGCGGCGCTCCCATTCTGGGCCCCATTTCGCCTCGATGGCGGCGGGTTCGAAGCTCTTGGCGAGGGACTGGTCTTCTGCGGTCATGCTGGGATGTCGAGTGTGCGGGTCAGGGCTCTGGCCGGCAGGCGGATCGGCGCGCCGCGGCATTTGGCCGGGAAAACGTCAAATTATAGGGGAGGCGGGGTCCCGGTGCGCATTTCGGGGCTTGGAAGGGGTGCTCGGGCCGCAGGTGTTGGCATGAGGCAGGCGGGGGCAGCGAGGGCCGCCGGTATAATTGCGGCCTGTCCTTCCGGCCCCGCTCCGATGTCCAGCCTGCTTGCCAATCTCAATGCCGAACAACTCGCCGCCGTCACATTACCTGACGAGCCGGCCCTGATCCTGGCCGGTGCGGGTAGCGGCAAGACCCGTGTGCTGACCACGCGGATCGCCTGGCTGATCCAGAACGGCCGCGTATCACCGGCCGGCATCCTGGCGGTGACCTTCACGAACAAGGCCGCCAAGGAGATGCAGACGCGGCTGTCGTCGATGCTGCCGATCAATACGCGCGGCATGTGGATCGGCACCTTCCACGGGCTGTGCAACCGGATGCTGCGCGCGCATTTCCGTGACGCCGGGCTGCCCCAGACGTTCTCGATCCTGGATTCCCAGGACCAGCTTTCCGCGATCAAGCGGCTGCTCAAGGGGCTCAACGTCGACGACGAGAAATACCCGGCCAAAAATCTCCAGTACTTCATCAACAACGCCAAGGAGCAGGGGCTGCGGCCGTCGGCCGTGGAGGCCAACGACGATTTCAATCGCCGATTTGTCGACCTGTATGCTGCCTACGACGAGCAGTGCCAGCGCGAGGGCGTGGTGGACTTCGCCGAACTGTTGCTGCGCTGCTATGAGCTGCTGCGCTACAACGACACGATCCGCCAGCATTATCAGCACCGCTTCCGCCATATCCTCGTCGACGAGTTCCAGGACACCAACGTGCTTCAGTACCAGTGGCTCAAGCTGCTGGCCGGCTATGGCTCGGGCAACGCGGCGGCGGTGTTCGCGGTGGGTGACGACGACCAGAGCATCTACGCGTTCCGCGGCGCGAACGTCGGCAACATGCGCGACTTCGAGCAGGAATTCCGTGTCCGCCACCTGATCAAGCTCGAGCAGAACTACCGCTCGCACGGGCACATCCTCGATTCGGCCAACCACCTGATCGCGCACAATTCGCGCCGGCTCGGCAAGAACCTGCGCACGGACGCCGGGCATGGCGAGCTGGTGCGCGTGTTCCAGGCCGGCTCGGATGGTCAGGAGGCTTCGTGGATCGTCGAGGAGATCCGCGACCTGATCGCGCAGGGTATGTCTCGCGCCGAGATCGCGATCCTGTATCGCAGCAACGCCCAATCGCGCGTGATCGAGCATGCGCTGTTCTCGTCGGGTATCCCTTATCGCGTGTACGGCGGCTTGCGCTTCTTCGAGCGTGCCGAGGTGAAGCACGCGCTCGCATACCTGCAGTTGATCGAAAACCCGCGCAATGACGCCGCATTCGGCCGCGTGGTCAATTTCCCGACGCGCGGCATCGGCGCGAAGTCGCTCGAGGTGCTGCAGGATGCGGCGCGCCAGTACAACTGCTCGCTGGCCGAGGCCGTGGCGTACGTACCCGGCAAGGCGGGTAGTTCGCTGGGAGCGTTCATTCGCCTGATCGAACAGATGCGCGCCGAGACCAGCCGGATGACGCTGGCGCAGACGGTCGAGTATGTGACCAATACCAGCGGGCTGATCACGCACTACCAGACCGAGAAGGAAGGCCAGGACCGCATCGAGAACTTGCAGGAACTGGTCACGGCGGCGCAGGCATTCGTGGTCGAGGAAGGCTACGGGCTGGAAGCGCTGGCGCGCATGCTGCCGGTGAATCGCGATGTGGCTCCGGCGTTGGCGCAGGGCGATCAGGATCAGCAGGTTCTCGATCCCGAACAGTTGCCCGTGGTGATGACGCCGCTGGTGGCGTTCCTGACCCATGCATCGCTGGAAGCCGGCGACAACCAGGCCCAGGCCGGGCAGGACGCGGTGCAGATGATGACCGTGCATGCCGCCAAGGGGCTCGAGTTCAACGTGGTGTTCATCACCGGGCTGGAAGAGGGCCTGTTTCCCCACGAGAACAGCGCGATGGAGGCCGATGGCCTCGAGGAGGAGCGCCGCCTGATGTATGTGGCCATCACGCGGGCGCGTGAGCGGCTCTACATGTCGTTCGCGCAGAGCCGGGTGCTGCACGGCCAGATGCGCTATCACGTGCGATCGCGCTTCTTCGAGGAGCTGCCCGAGCCTTCGCTGAAATGGATCACGCCGCAGGGGCAGGCCTATGGCGCCTACGGTATCGGCGGCGGACGCCAGTCATCGGAGCGGGAAAGCGCGTGGGGCCGCGACTGGTTCAAACGTGCCGAGGATGTGCCCTACACGGGTGGCAAGCCGACTGGCGGCATGGACACGGGCAAGAACTACGCCGAGGAAAAGCGCGCGGCAGCCACCGGTTTCCGCGTGGGCCAGAACGTGTTCCACAACAAGTTCGGGGAAGGCAAGATCAAGGCGCTGGAAGGCGAGGGCGCCGATGCGCGAGCCAACATCGATTTCAAGCGCCATGGCGTCAAGTGGCTGGCGCTATCGGTGGCCAAGCTGGACGCGATCGACTGAAGAGAGATTGTTTTCGCCCCTCTCCCATTTATGGGAGAGGGGCGGGGGAGAGGGCCGGCGGCTCAAAAGGGAACAAGTCGTGATTTGAACCACAGAGCCCTCTCCCCCAACCCTTCTCCCGCGCGGCGGGAGAAGGGAGCAGAACAGAACATCTCAAGCCTGCACGCTGTCTGTCGCTTCTCCGGGCGGCACGATATTGAAGCAGCCGCGGTACGTGGCGTAGAACGAGCAGTAGAGAATCGCCAGCATCAGCAGCGAATACGGCGTAATCAGGAACGACAGCACCGTTTCACCGCCGAACGAGGCAAACACCACCTCCAGGAACAGCGGCACCGCCACCAGCAGCAGCGCAAACAGCAGTGCGTACGTGAAGAACGCGCCGCGATTGCGCCAGCAGGCTGTCCAGCTGAAGAACAGCGCCTTGACTGGCGGCACGCCGTGCCAGGCCGAGAGCATCGGCGCGAACCAGAACATCATCGCAACGGGCGTGTACAGCAGCGCTCCGATCACCAGCGCGTAATACAGTTGCCGGATTGCCTCGCCTGAAGGCTCTTCGCCCTTGAGCACCATTGGCGCCAGCGCGCTGATATCGACCACGGACGTGGCGATGAAGCTCAGCGTGAATACCAGCACCGCATAGATACCGCCGAGCACCAGCAGGTTGCGGGTGGCCTGCTTGCCGTTCGAGCGGAAGCCGGCCAGGAGCACTGTGGGCAGGACGCGCTTGCTCTGGATGGCGTCCCGGCACGCGGTCATCACGCCCACGGACAGCCCAGGCGTGAACACCAGCAGCGCGATGATGCCGAACAGCGGCACGAAGATCGCCAACTGCGCAGCAAGCAGGTAGATGAACAACAGCATCAGGAACGCCAGCGGATTCTTGCGGAACAGCCAGATACCCTGGCGGAACCAGACGTAGCCTTCCTTGGCGGAAACTTCCAGTAGTTGCATGGGGAATCAGATCCAGGGGAGCGCTGCGACGTCGTCGATGCGGCGGCGCAGGATGCGTTCGAAATGGGTCGGATCGTGCGGCTGGAGCATGTCGGCCTCGCGCGGCAGGTAAAAGTCCCACAGGCGCGATACCCAGAAACGCAGCGCGCCGGCACGCAGCATGTCCTGCCAGTGCGCAGCCTCCACCGCCGTCAGGGGCCTGACCGCATGATAAGCCCGCAGCATGGCCTGCGCACGCACGGGGTCCAGCGCGCCGGTCGGCAGGTCGATGCACCAGTCGTTGACAGTGACGGCCAGGTCGAACAGCCATTTGTCGTCGCCGGCAAAGTAGAAATCGAAGAAGCCGCCGAGGCGGTGCATTCCGGCCGCGTCGGTATCGAACAGCACGTTGTCGCGGAACAGGTCGCAGTGGCAAGGTCCGCCTTGCAGCGCGGAGAAGTCGCCGCTGCCGAAGAACGCGGTCTGATGCGCGATCTCGTCGGTCAGAAGCTTGCGCTGGGCGGCGTCCAGGAACGGCGTGATCTCGGGCGCGGTCTGCTGCCACCAGCCCAGGC
The DNA here is from genome assembly GCA_019236395.1 of Cupriavidus sp. Taxonomy (GTDB): domain Bacteria; phylum Pseudomonadota; class Gammaproteobacteria; order Burkholderiales; family Burkholderiaceae; genus Cupriavidus. The sequence goes on along the minus strand of JAFAJB010000171.1, from coordinate 356 downwards.
TGCGCAGGTTCGGCTGCTTGCGCGGATAGTCCTGCCCGGCAAGATGCATGCGCGCGAGCATCGTGCCGACTTCGGCGCAATGGTCGGCCTGTGGCGCCAGTTGCGAGGCGCCCGGCAGGCGCGTGACGATGGTCGCCGGCTTGCCCTTCAGTTCGCGCAGGATCTCGCCGTCGCGGGCGGGCATCGGTGCGGGAACGCTGATGTCGTGGCGTGCCAGGTGGTCCATCAGGTGCAGGTAGTACGGCAACTGCTCGAAGCGCAGCCGCTCGAAGATCGTCAGCACGTACTCGCGCGTGACGCCATCCTGCTCCATGGTCAGAAAGAAGTTGCTGTTCTCGATGCCCGAGGCGATGCCG
>JAFAJB010000146.1 GCA_019236395.1 Cupriavidus sp. | reverse complement strand
GGAAGGCACCGTCGCGTCGGCCAGCGGCCGGAACACGGCGCCCGCCATGCCCGAGCGCGCCAGGGCCGCCGGCACCACGGCCACCCCCATTCCCTGCGACACCAGCGATACCACGGACAGCCAGTGCCGTACTTCGTGGCGAATCCGTGGATAGAAGCCTTGCGCCGCGCACATGTCGAAGATCCGGCTGTAGTAGTCGGGCGAGGCCTTGCGCGAGAACAGCACAAATGGCTCGCCGCGCAAGTCAGTGAGCGCTACCGTATCCCGGGAGCCAAGCGGGTGCCCGGCCGGCATGCAGCAGACGAACGGCTCGCTGTGGGCCAGCGTGGCCGCCAGTTCGTCAGGCACGCGGCTTGTGTGGACGAAGCCGGCGTCCAGTTCGCCATGCAGCAGCGCATCGATCTGCTCCTGGGAATTCAGTTCGGTCAGCGCCACATGGATGCCGGGGTACCGTGCCTGGAATTCCTGCAGCCGCTGGGGCAGGCCGCGATAGAGCATCGATCCGACAAAGCCGACGCGCAACCGGCCCACGGCCCCCGCCTCGATCTCGCGCGCCAGCAGGCGGGCCTGTTCGGCCTGTGCCAGCAGCGCGGATGCCGATTCCTGGAACGCCCGCCCGGCCGCGGTCAGCCGCACGCCACGGCTGTCGCGCTCGAACAGCCTGGCACCCACGGACGCTTCGAGCTGCTGGATATTGAGGGACAGCGGCGGCTGTGAGATTGACAGGCGCTTGGCGGCGCGCCCGAAGTGAAGTTCCTCGGCCAGCACAAGGAAGTAGCGGAGATGTCGGAATTCCATGGCGATACAAAATTTGTATTGATCGAGCCAATTTTAGAATTAGACACGAATCGTTGGGGTTTGAATAATGGGCCTCAAACCATCCCACCCAAGGCTTACCGCATTCAGGGCAGGGACCTTCAGGAGACGATTCATGCCGACCAGCATCGCGCGCCCCCTCGCGCCTGCCCCCTCCGGATTTTCCGAAGTTGCCGCCCATCCGGTACCTGATCGCCACGGCACCAGCTTGTTCACGGCCGATCCGGACTTGCGCGCGCTGCTGCCGCTCTATCTGCCTGCCGACCTGTTCAACCACCTGCTGCCGCACCTGGAACGCATGGGCGCGCTGGCCGGCGGCGTACTCGACGACCTGGCCAACGTGGCCGACCACGCGCCGCCCACGCTGTCGCATCGCAGCCGCACCGGCCAGGACGCCCAGCGCATCCACAAGCACCCGGCCTACGTAGAGCTCGAGCGCGTGGCGTTCTCCGAATTCGGCCTGGCAGCGGCATCCCACCGTGATGGCGTACTCGGCTGGGACAAGCCGATGCCGCCTGCGGCCAAGTACGCACTGACTTACCTGTTCGTGCAGGCCGAGTTCGGCCTGTGCTGCCCGTTGTCGATGACCGATTCGCTGACGCGTACGCTGCGAAAGTTCGGCGATCCGGCGCTGGTCGGGCGTTTCCTGCCGAACCTGACCACGCAGGTGTTCGACGATCTCTACCAGGGCGCGATGTTCATGACCGAGCAAGGCGCCGGCTCCGATGTCGCCGCGACGGCCACGCGTGCGATTCGGGACAGCAATGCCGAGGGCGGCTGGCGCCTGGTGGGCGACAAGTGGTTCTGCTCGAATCCCGATGCCGCGCTGGCGATGGTGCTGGCGCGCGTGGAGGAGGCCGATGGCACGGCCGTGGACGGCATCAAGGGTGTGTCGCTGTTCCTGCTGCCGCGTACGCTGGCCGACTGCAGCGCCAACCACTACCGGATCATCCGCCTCAAGGACAAGCTCGGCACGCGGTCGATGGCCAGCGGGGAGATTCGCCTGGAAGGCGCGCATGCCTACCTGGTGGGTGAACTGGGCCGCGGCTTCGTGCAGATGGCCGACATGATCAACAACTCGCGCCTGTCGAACGGCGTGCGCGCGGCCGGCCTGATGCGTCGCGCGCTGACCGAAGGTCAGTTCATCGCGCGCGAGCGCCGCGCGTTCGGCAAGCGGCTGGTGGACATGCCGCTGATGCGTCGCCAGCTGCTGAAGCTGACGCTGCCCACGGAACAGGCGCGCACGATGGTGTTCCAGACCGCCGAAGCGCTACGCCGTGCCGATGCCGGCGAGGCCGACGCCTATCCGCTGATGCGCATCCTGACGCCGCTGATCAAGTTCCGCGCTTGCCGCGATGCGCGCAAGGTCACGGGCGACGCGATGGAGATCCGTGGCGGCTGTGGCTACATCGAGGAATGGAGCGATCCGCGCCTGGTGCGCGACGCGCATCTCGGCTCGATCTGGGAAGGCACGAGCAATATCGTCGCACTCGACGTGCTGCGCGCGATTCGCCGCGAAGGCTCGCTGCCGGTGCTGCAGGCGCATCTGCAGACGCTGCTCGGCGATACACCGATGCACGCGGCCGCCCGCGCGATGTTTGACCTGGCCATTGCCAACACGGTCGCGCTGGCGAGCCGCGCAGCCGAAGCGGGCGCCGATGGCGACGTACTGGCTCGTCAGGCGGCCTCGGCGCTCTATCACGTGACCAGCGCCGTGGCGATGGCGTGGGAAGCGGGCCGCATTGGCTCGGTGCGCCGTATGCGCCTAGCGCAACTGGTGCTCGTGCATCGCGTGCTGCCGCAAGACCCGCTCGGCGGCGGCGCCGAACCCGAGTGGCTGGCCGAGACGGTCGCCCCGCCTGCCGATGGCATCGTGCGTCCGGCAGGGCCGGTCGATCACGTCAACGTGTTCTGATCAGCCCGGCGCACAGGCAACGCTAAACCAAGCGCGCTCACGACGCGCATTCATTCGATAAAAGCTACACCGGAGACAACCGATCATGCCCCAATGGCACCGCCGTACGGCCCTGGCCGCGATGACCACCTTCGTCGCCTGCACGCTCGGCATTGCTGCAGCGCCCGCCTTCGCACAGAAGGATTTTCCGAGCAAGCCGATCATGCTCGTGGTGACCTACCCGCCCGGAGGCCCCACCGATGCCATGGCGCGCACGCTCGCCGCCGCATTGAAGAACAGCCTCGGCCAGCCGGTGGTCGTGGAAAACCGCGCCGGCGCGGGTGGCAATATCGGCGCCGAAGTGGTGGCACGCGCCGAGCCCGATGGCTACACGCTGATGTTCGGCACGTCTGCGCCGCTGGCGATCAACGTCAGCCTCTATCGCAAGATCAACTACGACCCGGTCAAGAGCTTCGCGCCTGTGATCCAGGTCGGCCAGTTGCCGAACGTGCTGGTCGTGAACCCGAGCGTGCCGGCGAAGAACGTGCAGGAGCTGATCGCCTACGGCAAGTCGCATCCGGGCAAGCTCTCCTATGCGTCGTCGGGCAATGGTGCGTCTTCGCACCTGGCCGGCGTGCTGTTCAACAACCTGGCCGGCACCGACTTCCAGCACGTGCCGTACAAGGGTACCGGCCCTGCCCTCAACGATTTGCTGGGCGGACAGGTCAGCATGACCTTCACCGACGTACTGACCGCACTGCCGTTCATCAAGAGCGGCAAGGTGCGCGCGCTCGGCGTGACCACGAAGGCGCGATCGCAGGCGCTGCCTGACGTGCCCACGGTGGCCGAGCAGGGCGTTCCGGGCTTCGATGTTTCGGTCTTCTTCGGCGTGGTGGCGCCCGCAGGTACGCCGCCGGAAGTCATCCGCAAGCTCAACCATGCGTTCGCCGATGCCCTGCAGCAACCGGACGTACGCAAGACGCTGCTGGGCCAGGGGCTCGAGTTTGCGCCGGCGACCACGCCCGAGCAGCTTGGCGGCTTTGTGAAGGCCGAGGTCGGAAAGTGGCGCACCGTGGTGCAGAAGTCCGGTGCGCAACTGGACTGACATCGGCAAGCAACAAGGACCAAGGAACAGACATGACGTCATTTGCACCCGGCGCGCTGGCCGGTATTCGTGTAGTCGACCTGTCGCGCATCCTCGGTGGCCCGTTCTGCGGTCAGATCCTGGGTGACCACGGTGCCGACGTGCTCAAGATCGAGCCCCCGCAGGGCGATGACACGCGCGCCTGGGGGCCTCCGTTCCGCGATGGCGTGGCCTCGTACTACTTCGGCCTCAATCGCAACAAGCGCGTCATGCGGCTGGACCTGACTGCCGACGCCGATCGCGAAGTCCTGCTGACGCTGCTGGCCGATGCCGATGTGTTGATCGAGAACTTCAAGACCGGCACGCTGGAGAAATGGGGCCTCGGGTACGACGTGCTGTCGCAACGCTTTCCAAGGCTCGTGCATTGCCGCGTCTCGGGGTTTGGCGCCGACGGTCCGCTCGGCGGGCTGCCGGGCTACGACGCAGCGATCCAGGCGATGGCCGGCATCATGAGCATCAATGGTGAGGCCGATGGCGAGCCGCTGCGCGTGGGCCTGCCGGTGGTCGACATGGTCACCGGCCTGAACGCCGCGCTGGGCGTGCTGCTGGCGCTGCAGGAACGCGAGCGCAGCCGCCGTGGGCAGTTCGTGGAAGCGGCGCTGTATGACTCGGGTCTGTCGCTGCTGCATCCGCATGCGGCCAACTGGTTCATGAGCGGAAAGACGCCCGCGCGCACCGGCAACGCGCATCCGAATATCTATCCGTACGATACGGTGGCCACGGCGACCGATCCGATCTTCCTGGCCGTGGGCAACGATCGGCAATTCCGCATCCTTTGCGAACACCTGGGCGTTGCGGCCATGGCCGATGACGAACGCTTCGCCACGGCGGGCGCTCGCTCGGTCAATCGTGCACTGTTGAAGCGGGAGTTGGAGTCGCGGATGGCGACGTACGACGGAAAGGCGCTGGCCGATGAACTGGCCGCGGCAGGCGTGCCGTGCGCGCCGGTGCTGTCCGTGCCGGACGCACTCCAGCATCCGCACACCGCGCACCGCGAAATGGTGGTCGAGATGCCCGGCGGCTACAAGGGGCTGGGCGCGCCGGTCAAGCTGAGCCGCACACCGGCGACCTACCGGTACGCGCCGCTGACGGAGGGGAACCAGTTTCTGCCAAGGGAAGCGGCGAACGATTGAGTTCGCGCTAACCGTTGATATGCGCTCCCCTCTCCCATGCAATGGGAGAGGGGAGCAAATCAGCTGCATCGCTTACCCCGGAATCATCCCCGTCAGCACATACGCCTGCAGCGTCGTGATCACGCCCACGATCGCGGCGAACAGCAGGCTGTGCTTCACTGTAAAGCGGAACAGTTCCGACTCCTTGCCGACCAGCCCCGTCGCGGCGCAAGCCACGGCGATCGATTGCGGCGAGATCATCTTGCCCGTGACGCCGCCCGTGGTGTTGGCGGCCACCAGCAGCGTGTCCGACACACCGATCTGATGCGCAGTCGTGTGCTGCAGCGAGCAGAACAGCGCGTTCGACGAAGTGTCCGAGCCGGTCAGGAACACGCCCAGCCAGCCGAGGAACGGCGAGAAGAACGGGAACGCCGCGCCAGTGCCCGCGAGCAGCAGCGCCAGCGTCGACGACATGCCCGAGTAGTTGGCGACGAACGCGAAAGCCAGCACCAGGCCGATCGACGCGATCGGGCGGCGCAGTTCCAGCAGCGTTTCCACGAACGTGGCGATGGCATCGCGCGGCTTCATGCGCAGCAGCACGGCCGAGATGATGGCGGTCAGCAGGATCGCGGTGCCAACTGCCGACAGCAGGTCGATCTTCAGCACGGCCTCGTACGGCTTCGGCGATGCCACGATCGGCGCGGCCTTGATCACGAGCTGGTCGAGCATCGGCACCTTGAACTTCAGCACCGTACCGGCAAGCGCACCGTTGCCGGCGAACAGGGCCTTGAACGGTTGCAGGCTCCAGACGGTGACGATTGCGGTCAGGATGCCGAACGGCGCCCATGCGCGCACCGTCTGGCCGAATGTATAAGGCGATGCCTGGCGGCTTGCGAGCGCACCCATGCCCCCGCCGAAGCCTGCCAGCGCGACCGTGCCGCCAGCTGAGGCCGTGCCGCGTGCCGATTGCGATGCCGAGCGCGGCTGCCACACGCGCAGGAACGCGGCGAGCGAGATCAGGCTGACCAGTGCCGAGGTGATGTCCGGCAGCTCGGGGCCAATATGGTTCGACGTGAAGTACTGCGTGACGGCAAAGCTGCCGCCGACGACCAGCGCGGCTGGCCACGTTTCGCGCACGCCCTTGGTGCCGTCCATCATGAACACCAGCCAGAACGGCACGGCCAGCGACAGCAGCGGCAACTGGCGGCCCGCCATGGCGCCGATGTGCATCGCGTCGATGCCCGTGACCTGGCCGGCCACGATGATCGGAATACCCATCGCGCCAAACGCCACCGGCGCCGTATTGGCGATCAGGCACAGCCCCGCCGCGTAGAGCGGATTGAAGCCCAGCCCGACCAGCAGCGCCGCGGTGATCGCCACGGGCGCGCCGAAGCCCGCCGCACCTTCCAGGAATGCACCGAATGCAAAGCCGATCAGCAGCATCTGCAGTCGCTGATCATCGGTGATCGACAGCACCGACGCGCGGATGATGTCGAACTGCCCGGTCTTGACGACGATCTTGTAGAGGAACACCGCCGTGACGATGATCCATGCGATCGGCCACAGGCCGTAGGCAAAGCCGAAGCCGGCTGCGGCAAACGCCTGCTGCGCGGGCATGCCATAGGCGAAGATCGCCACGACCAGTGCCAGCGCCAGCGTGACAGCGGCGGCAACGTGGCCCTTCATGCGCAGCACGGCGAGCGCGACGAAGAAGAACAGGATGGGTATCGCCGCCGCGAGCGCGGACAGCCCGAGGCTGCCCAGCGGCGTATAGATCTGGGTCCAGGGTTGCATCTGGAGTCTCCTTTGGTGGTTTTACGTGTTGGCGTTTGGATTTCTTATTTTTTTGCCTTGCCGCTACTCAGGCTGGTTGCGCGCGTCGAGCAGATCGGAAAGGCTTCTCGGCGCCGGTGTCAGCGGCTGCCGATGCTGGGTCCAGCCCATCTGGCGCGATGGCGTCAGCGCCCGCAGCCGCGTGGCGGCCCAGCGGAACAGGCGGTAGGTGGCGGGGTGGGCGAACGCGCCGCTCCAGAAGCGCCAGACCAGGTGCTCGCGGCGGCTGAACTTCGTACCCTGGCCCTTGAGCGGATGCGGCACGGCCTCGTCCGGATTGCGGTTCGCTTCGGTGCGCAGGCGCACGAGCAACTGCGGGATCGGAATGCGCACGGGACACACCTCACCACACGCGCCGCACAGGCTCGATGCCGTTGGCAGATCGGCCGTGGCGTCCAGGCCAAGCAGATGGGGCGAGATGATCTTGCCGATCGGCCCCGGATACGTCGTGCCATAGGCGTGGCCACCGATGCGCGTGTAGACCGGGCAGTGGTTCATGCACGCGCCGCAGCGGATGCATTGCAGCGTGGCGCGCAGCTGTTCGTCCGCGTAGGCCTGGCTGCGGCCGTTGTCGAGCAGCACCAGGTGAACCTCGCGCGGCCCGTCGAGTTCGTCACGCTTGCGCGGACCCGAGATCAGGTTGAAGTACGTGGTGATGGCCTGGCCCGTGGCGGAGCGCGTCAGCAGGCTCGAGAGCGGCACGATGTGCGACAGCTTCGCCACCACTTTCTCCATGCCCATGATCGCGATATGCACGTCGGGCACCGTGGTGGAAAGCCGGCCGTTGCCTTCGTTTTCGACCAGCCACAGCGTGCCGGTGTCCGCCGCCGCGAAGTTGACGCCCGACAGGCCGATATCGGCCTCGACGAATTCCTGGCGCAGCGCGCGGCGGCCGGTCTGGATCAGCGCATCGACGTCCTCGGTGTACGGGGTGTTCGGGATGTGCTGCTCGAACAGCGTCGCGATATCGGCCTTGGTCTTGTGGATCGCCGGCATCACGATGTGCGAGGGCTTCTCGCCAGCCAACTGGACGATGTACTCGCCCATGTCGGATTCGATGCAGTCGATGCCGCGTTCGGCGAGGTAATGGTTGAGCTCCATTTCCTCGCTGGCCATCGACTTGCCCTTGATGACGCGCCGCGCGGAATGGTCCTGCGCGATACGCAGGATGATCGCGTTCGCTTCATCGGCCGTTTCGGCCCAGTGGACGCGCACGCCGGCCGCCGTGAGATTGCCTTCAAGTTCGACCAGCAGGTCGGGCAGGTTGGCCAGCGCGTGCTGACGGATCGCTTCGCCGAGATCGCGCAGATGCTCTAGCTCGTCGCCATCAGGAAACTGTACTGCGCGCTTCTGCTGCAGGAAATCCATGGCGCCACGGAAGCTGCGGCGCAGCTTGGGATCATCGAGTGCGGCGCGCGCGCGGGTGCGAAAGTCCTCGGTCGGGACGAAGTGCAGCGGTTGCTGGTTCATTGCGCGGTGCCTCCATCGGTCACGATCACTACCCACAGGCGGCGCGGGCCGTGCGCGCCATAGGCCAGCGTCTGCTGGATATCGGAGGTCTTCGACGGGCCCGAGACCATCACCAGGTTGGTCGGCATGCCATCGGTCCATCGCTCGGCGCGTACGGCGGCATGCAGATCGGGGTGCAGCGTCGATGCGTAGACCAGTGCGATATGCGTGGGCGGCACCAGCGACATCGTGCGCGGCGAACCCGGATCGGGCGCCAGCACGAGCGTGCCGGTGGCGGCCAGGCCCGACCGGGCCACCGTGAAGCCCGCATCGACCGTATCGAACAGTTCCGCTTTCCAGGTTTCCAGCGGTCGATCGAACCCTGCCGTGTCGATGCCGGGTGGCAGGGCTCGGGCCAGCGCGGCGCCTTCCGGGCGATTGCGGTCCAGCAGCAGGCGGCGCATGCCTTCTTCCTGCAGTCTTCTGGCAACCCATGCCGGCCAGCTTGCTGCATCAGCGCAGACCACCTCGGCATGCGAAGCGGTCAGTGCGGCCTGCATCGATGCAACCATCTCGCTGACTGACGGTGGCTCGCCACGGCGGGCATCGAAATGGCTGTCGATGCGCTGGTCCAGTTTGAGGGTGTCGGGCGTCAGGCTCGTGCCGGAGGTTGGCACGGCGGCGCGCAGCCGCCCGAGCATGCGTTCACGTGCGCTCATCGTGGTCATTCGGCACCTCCGGTACGACGCCACAGGAACGAGGCCAGGTGCTCGACCGGTAACGGTGCGCCCGCGTGGGCGGCGGCGTGGCCGATATTGAGCAGGCAGCCGCAATCGGCGGAAACGAGGCGGTCGCAGCCGGTGGCGCAGGCGGAGGCCACCTTGTCGCGCACCATCGCGCCCGAGATGTCGGCGTGCTTGAGCGAGAACGTGCCACCAAAGCCACAGCACTCGGATTCGCGCTCATGTTCGACGCGCGTCACACCGGGTAGCGCGTCGACCAGTGCCACCCCGTGGGTGCGCGTACCCATTTCTCGACGGGCCGCACATGACGTGTGCAGCACCACGCGCTCATGCATTGTGTTGGCGGGCGCGGTATCGAAGCGCACGTGGAGCACGTTCAACAGGAACTCGGCCAGCTCATAGACGCGCGCGGCAATATCGCTGGCCAGTGCGGCGGCCTCGGGGTCATCGGCAAACAGCGTGGGCCAGTGGTGGCGCATCATGCCGGCGCACGACCCGGAGGGCACGATGATCGGCCATGGTTCGCGGAACAGATCCAGTTGCGCGAGCGCCACCTTGCGTGCCTGCTCGGGATTGCCGCTGCTGTATGCGGGCTGACCGCAGCAACTCTGGCCGCGCGGAAAGTGGACGGTCAGGCCTTCACGCTCCAGCAGGCGCACGGCATCGAGGCCGGCTTGCGGGACGAAGAGGTCAACAAGACAGGTGCCGAACAGATACACCTGTTGCGGGATGGTGGTGGGGTACTGCCTGGATTGCATCGTCTGTCTCCGGATGGCTGCGCAGCCTGCTGGCAACGCGCTGCGAGATTTTTGGGCGCATAATTCCCGCTCTCGCGCCGGAGCACAAATTGGTTGGACCAATCACCGGCGGCGCCGGATTTCAGAGGAAAGAAGCCAGATGGCGGCAGGCAATGCACGCAACCGCGTGGAAGACATCATGCGCAGGATGGAAACAGCGCTGCTGGACGGCACGTGGCCCGTCGGTACGCGGCTGCCTGCCGAGCGGATACTGGCCGAGCAGTACGACGTGTCGCGCAACACGATCCGCGAGGCGATCCAGCGGCTGGCCGCGCGTAGCCTGCTGCAGAGTCGGAGAGGTGCTGGCGTATACGTGACCGACCAGTTGCGTACCGGTATCGCCTCGCCATGGGGCCAGCTCGTGGCCGATCATCCGGCGCTGCGTGACGACATCCTCGAATTCCGCCGCGTGCTCGAAGGCGCCACCGCCTACTTCGCGGCGCTACGCGCGGACGCCTCGGACCTCAAACGTATACGTGCGTTGCTCAAGGAGCTGGAGCAGTCGCGCAAGATCGATGACAAGGCTGCCGAGGCTCAAGCGGATGCCAAGCTGCACGACGCCATCGCACAGGCCTCGCACAATACGATGTTCCTGCATTTGCATACCAGCGTGATCGGCATGCTGCGCGAGCACATCACGATCAACGGCACCGGCCTGCGCGAAGCGGATGAGGAGTCATCGGACCTGCTGCTGCGCCAGCACCGCACACTGTGCGAGGCGATCCTGGCGCGCCGGCCCGAGGAAGCGCGCACGGCGATGCAGACGCACATCGATTTCGTACGCAGCAAGGTGGACTAGGGCTCGCCGCGCATTGGTCGTACCAATTGCTGCGTATCACAACGCAATGGAATCAAGCACTTGGCGAAACGCTCAAACGAGCTCCGCCATGGTCAGTTCACGCTTCACGTACGCATAGAAGATGGGGCCGGCGATCACGCCGGGTATACCGTACAGCGTCTCCATCACCAGCATCACGGTAAGAAGCTCCCATGCCGCGGCATGTATACGCGCCCCGATGATCCGCGCGTTCAGGAAGTACTCGAGCTTGTGGATCACCACCAGGAACAGCAGTGACACGACCGCGATCGGCAGCGATACCGAGAGCGAGGCGATCACGATGGCCGTGTTCGAGATCAGGTTGCCAAGCACCGGCAGCAGCCCGACGATGAACGTGATGGCCACCAGCGTCTTGGACAGCGGCAGGTGCTGCTGGAACAGCGGCATGACCACCAGCAGGTAGATCGCGGTCAGCGTCGTATTGACGAGCGAGATCTGGATCTGCGCGAAGATGAATTGCGAGAACGCAATCTGCAGCGCGCGCGCCCGGTCGACCAGCGCGCTGGCGAGGGGGCGGCGATTCGGGCGGGAGATGGCGCGGTACAGCGCGACCATCGCGCCGATGATGAGGCCGACCAGGATATGGAGTAACGAGCGCAGAATATCGGCGCCGAGCCGCTGGGCCATCTGGGCGTGCTCTCGCAATGCGGAGATCAGCGTGGTGGCGAGCTCGTCGACGCCGTTGGGTAGGTAGTCGCTCAGCCAGGGCGGCAACTGGGTGCGCGAGCGGTCGATGATGTCGGCCGCATGGTCGAGCAGGCGGTCCAGCGTATTGCCGTCACCG
>JAFAJB010000050.1 GCA_019236395.1 Cupriavidus sp. | reverse complement strand
CGCATCGTTCAATCCATATGCTGGCCACCGTTGATGGCGATGTTCGCACCGGTCACGTACGCACCGTCATCCGAACACGGATAAGCAACCAGCGCCGCCACTTCGGCGGGCCGGCCCAGGCGCCCCACCGGGATCTGGGGAATCACGCGCTGCTCGAGCACGTCCTGCGGCACCGCGCGCACCATCTTCGTATCGAGATAGCCGGGAGAAACGGTATTGACCGTCACCCCCTTGCTGGCGAGTTCCAGCGCGAGCGATTTCGTGAATCCGTGGATCCCGGCCTTGGCAGCGGCATAGTTGGTCTGGCCGAACGCGCCCTTGGATCCGTTGATCGAGGAGATATTCACGATGCGGCCCCAACGGCGCTCGACCATGCCCTCACAAAATGGCTTGGACATGTTGAACACCGAGTCCAGATCGGTGGACATGACACTGCGCCAGTCGTCGCGCGTCATCTTGCGCAACGTGGCGTCACGCGTGATGCCCGCGTTGTTGATCAGCACATCCACCGGGCCGATGTCCGCCACGATCCGCGCCGCGCATTCCTGACAGGAATCGTAGTCGGCCACGTCCACCGGGTAGGCAACGAACTCGCGCTGCTGCTCTGACTGCGACCGCAGCCACGATGCAACGTGATCATTGTGGAGCGAGTGGGTGACCACCACGCGAAACCCGTCCCCCATCAGTCGAATGGCAATGGCCTCGCCAAGGCCGCCCATGCCACCCGTTACAACCGCAACGCGTCCTGAAGTCATATCGACGGTCCTTGTTCGGTTGATCAGTGGGTGCGGGCACGCGGACTGGCGGGCGTCTCGGCCGGCGGCACCGTGCCAAACGGGGGCGTCATCTTGCCGATCCGGTCGTAGAACTCGGCCAGTGACGTGGACAACGGGCCGAAGATGCCGGCGGCCTCGCCATTGCCCGCGCCGTTGGCGGCTTGCGCGCGCTGTGTCCAGTCGTTGCCGCACTCGCGGCACTGGTCGAACCACGCGGAAGCGGCGTCGGCGAAGACCTTGCCATATGCACGCGACAGTTCGGCCTGAAGTTGGGCCTGGTCGCTCACAACCTGTGCCTGTGCAGCCTGCACTGCTGCCCAGTCGGCCGCATCGGCAAAACGGCGAAGCGTCTTCTGCATGGTGTCGAGGTGATCCTCGACGCCTTTCAGTTGTGTCTTGAGCAGCATGCGCCGCGTCTCGTCGGCGAGCGCGACAAATCGGTACGTGTTCTCAAGCATGGCGCGGGTCGCGCCCAGGACGGGATCAGTGGTGGGAAGAACGGGGTCGGCCATTGCTGTCTCCTGCACTTGTGGAAGGGATAGGGAACTGGCATTCGATCGAGTCTAGGTTGCGCGCCCGATCGTCGGTTGACACACCTCAAGCGTAGCTGGGGCGCTGCCAACCAGACCAAGCATCCAGTTAAGTAGGCCTGAACGCTTGGCGCAAGCAGCATGGCTGTTGGCGAGAGCGTCACAAGTCGGGGACAGCGCACCTGCGAACAGCCTTGACCTCCAGTCAGACCGCGTTCCTGACCCTGGCCACTGGCCCCACGAGAACCGTTGATCCAACGCAACGGACCACCGTTGCCACGTGCCAGTATGAATTCGCATGAGGCGCCCCTGCCCGCTCAACCTCCCAGGAGGTCACGATGGCGCGTGGCGCTGTCAAAGGTGGCGGCAACGCCTCTACACATGATGCAGGAGCAGGAAATGAAGACAGACTTGCAACTGAAGAAGGATGTCGATGACGAGCTTGAGTGGGACCCATCGATCACGGCGGCCGGCATTGGTGCCGAGGTGCAAAACGGATTTGTCACGCTGACCGGGCACGTGCGGAATCTTGCCGAGAAGCTGGCCGCGGAGCACGCCGCGGAACGGATTGCCGGTGTAAAGGGCGTCATCGTGAAACTGGAGGTCGGGCAACACATGGAAGCGGGCGATGAAGCACTTGCCATTGCGTGCCGGGGCGCACTGCAGGCGTACGTGCATGTCCCTGCCGACGACATCCAGCTTCATGTGGAGAAGGGTTGGGTGACGTTGTCGGGCGAGGTCCAGTGGGGCTACCAGCGCCATGCGGCCGAGCATGTGATCGGCCTTCTCCATGGCGTCAACGGGGTGCTCAATGACATCAGGATCAAGCCGAAGATCGAACCCGTGGCGATCGCAGGCAAGATCGAGGCCGCCTTGCGCAGGCATGCCGAGCGCGAGGCGCTGCACATCAGCGTCAAGGCCGTGGCGGGGGTCGTTACGCTTGAGGGCGTGGTCGACTCGCTGGCGGAGCGCCGGGCTGCCGTTGGCGCAGCATGGTCCGCGCCAGGCGTCACGCAGGTGATCAACAATCTGCGCATCCGATAGCCGATCCCGGGCCGCCATCCCAGGCAAAAATTGGCCCGGGCCCCCATTTCAGACTCCCGGGGTGGATCAACGCCGCCCGGAGTATCCTTGAGCCTTTGCGGCATGTGCAGTCCTGAATTCAAATACGGAGGAGCCATGGATATGCAAGGCAGGGAAACGCAGGGGATGTCCCGGGAGCGGCTCGGACGGATCGACCGTTTCATCGACGAAGCCTACATCGCAAGCGGCAAGCTGCCGTGCGCGCTGACCCAGGTATGGCGGCGCGGCGAGCTGGTCGTGAATTCCGTGCTCGGCCAGGCAGACCGCGAACGGCAGGTGCCGCTGCGCGAGGACTCGATCTTCCGCATCTACTCGATGACCAAGCCGATCACCTCCGTGGCGATCATGATGCTGCTCGAGGAATGCAGGATCGCGCTGGACGATCCGGTCAGCAAGCACATCCCCGCCTGGGAGAACCTTGGCGTTTTCACTGGCGGCTTCATGGAGAGCTTCCAGACGCGTGCGCCGGCGCGCCCGATGCAGGTGGTGGACCTGCTGCGCCACACGTCGGGGCTGACCTATGGCTTCCAGCAGAACACCAACGTCGATGCCGCCTATCGCAAGCTGAAGCTCGGCGACATCGCCACCGCCGGCACGCTCGACGACATGATCGAAAAGCTGGCCACGCTGCCGCTTGAATTCTCGCCGGGCGAAGCCTGGAACTACTCGGTCTCCACCGACGTGCTCGGCTATCTGGTCGGCAAGATCAGCGGGATACCGTTCGAGACCTTCCTGAAGGAACGGATTTTCGATCCGCTGGGCATGGTCGATACCGCGTTCCATGTGCCGGAAGACAAGGTGTCGCGCTTCTGCGCCTGCTACTCGATCGGCACGCTCGGTTCGAAAGTGATCTCTCAGCGCGGACCGATGCTGCAGGACGATCCCCTCGACAGCCCGTACCTGAAGCCGCCCGGCTTTGTCTCGGGCGGCGGCGGCCTGGTGTCTACCGCGGCCGACTACATGCGGTTTGCGCGCATGCTGCTGCAAGGCGGCGAGCTGGATGGCGTGCGGCTGCTGGGACCGAAGACACTGGCGCTGATGACCGCCAACCATCTGCCGGGCGGGGTTGACCTCCCGAGCATGTCGCGCTCGATGTTCAGCGAGGCCACCTACGAAGGCGTCGGCTTCGGGCTCGGCTTCGCCACGACGCTTACGCCAGCCACCACGCTGATCCCGGGCAGCGCCGGGGATTTCTTCTGGGGTGGCGCAGCCAGCACGTTCTTCTGGGTCGATCCGGAGGAAGACCTGATCGGCCTGTTCCTGACCCAGCTCCTGCCCTCGTCGGCCTACCCCGTGCGGCGCCAACTACGCACGATGGTCTACAGCGCGATCACGGAGCCAGGCGCCAGTGCGCGCTGAACGCCGCGGGCATCGGGCACGGCTACAATGCACGCATCGGAGACACGAGTCGGGATGACTTTTGATGAACAAGGCAACTTCGCTCATTGCAATCGTACTGGTCGCCTTCAGTTCGCTGGCACATGCGAACCTGTCCGAGGGCGCCCACGCATTCAAGACTGACGTCAAGGAAGCGGGCAAGAAGACCGGGCACGCCGTGCACGAAACCGTGCATGCGATTGGCGATGGCGCCAAGGCCGCTGGCCACGCCATTGCCGATGCGTCAAAACAGGGCTACCACGCGACGAAGAAGTTCGTGACGGGGCACGAGTAGGCTTGTACCCGCTGTGGCACGGCCGCGAACGGGAGCCCTGTGGCTCCCGTTCGCGTTCATGGCCGGTTTATGACTGCCGCTTCTCCAGCACTTCCCGGATGATCTGCTCGAATGCCTCCGGCGGCTGTCCGCCGGTGACGAGATAGCGGTTGTCGAAGATGATCGACGGCACCGAGTTGATACCCATCGACTGGAACTCCGCCACTTCCGCGCGCACCTCGTCGGCGTACGCGTCGCTCTCCAGGACGCGACGCGCCTCCTCGGCGTCAAGCCCCACCGATTGCGCGGCTTCCACGATCACGTCGTGATTGCTCGGGTCCTTGCTCTCACCGTGGTAGGCCGTAAGCAATGCCAGCTTGAGCTCCAGCTTCTTGCCCTGTGTGCCGGCCCACTGGACCAGTCGATGCGCATCGAAGGTGTTGTAGATGTGGGTCCTGGGCCCGAACTTGAATCCCACGCTCGCACCACGCTCATGGATCATCGCCTGCCGTTCGGCAAGCTGCTCGGCGGTGCTGCCGTACTTCGTGCTGACGTAGTGGAGGATGGTCTGCCCTTCGAGCGGCATGTCGGGGTTCAGCTCGAACGGATGCACGACGATCTCGGCCTCCACCTCGCCGCCGAGACGCGCTAGCGCCTGCTGCAGCGACGTCAGCCCAATGGCACACCACGGGCATGCGATATCGGAGACAAAATCGATCCTGAGTGCTTGAGTCATGACTTTTCCTGGTAACGCGAAATGATGGAATCGCGACAGGGTAGCCGGAATCGGGAAGCCCTGCTTGACGATACATGCCGCGCCCTATACTGGACGTGACATCGCAGGCCATGACATCGGCCACCCAGGCAGGTTTCCCGTCAACACCCAACGCATGCAGGAGGAGCCGAACCCGCGGATGCCGCGCAGCCGGCCTCCGCCCGGGATCTCCGGGGTCCCCGGGTTCCCGTCCCGACGAACCATTCTCGCCAGGAGGCAACGATGGGACGCAAATATATCGATTGCCGCGACTATCCCAGCCAGATGAACTGCACGGTCGCGCTCAGCGCCGACACAGAAGACGAACTGCTGGAAGCCGCGGTCCAGCATGCCGTGCAGGTACACCAGCATCAGGACACACCGGAGTTGCGCACCCAGCTCAAGGCGTGCTTCAAGGACGGCTCTCCACCGGCCTGACAGCCGCAAGAAAAAAAAGCG
>JAFAJB010000141.1 GCA_019236395.1 Cupriavidus sp. | reverse complement strand
GGCAGTCTTGACCAGCTTCATATGTCCTCCAGAGAACATGGGTTGGGAATGACAAATTTTTGACAAGGCGAACTTTATGCTCCCTATATGACAGTTCCATGACATCTCCAAATCTTCTTCAAACGTCACCTGGTGCCGCCGATATTCAAGGCCCTGTCATGAGCCGATCGCATAGATGTAGCCCAATAGCCACCCATCCTGAATGCCGGACCCGACCACAGACGGGCTAAAAGGCTGGCGGTTAATTGCTAAATTACGGAGCAAAAACGCCACGGCGCAGTGCCGTGGCGTTCGGAGACAAAACGGGAACTGCGATCTCTCAGTTGCGCAGCGCTTCTGCAAGCTCCTGTGCGGCGCGTTCGGCGGTTTCCACCTGTTCGGCCTCGACCATCACACGCACTACAGGCTCGGTGCCCGACGCGCGGATCAGCACGCGGCCGCGCCCCTCCAGTTCCGGCTCCACCCGCTCGCGAGCAGCCTTGAGGCCGGCATGGTTCTGCCAATCGAACCCTTTCTCCACGCGCACGTTGATCAGCGTTTGGGGAAACAGGCTCACGCCTTCCAGCAGTTGCGCCGGCGTCTTGCCACTGCGGCGCAGTGCAGCCAGGACCTGCAGCGCCGATACGATGCCGTCGCCCGTGGTATGGCGATCCAGGCACAACAGGTGGCCGGACCCTTCACCACCAAGCTGCCAGTGATGGCGATTCAGTTCCTCGAGCACATAACGGTCGCCCACCTTGGCGCGCACGAACGACACCCCGATACGCTTGAGCGCCAGTTCGACGGCCATATTCGTCATCAGCGTGCCGACTGCGCCCTCCACCTGCTGGCCCGCGGCCTGGCGATCGCGCACGATCAGATAGAGCAGTTCGTCGCCGTTATACAGGCGGCCGTCGGCGTCCACCACCTGCAGCCGATCGGCGTCGCCGTCGAATGCCAGGCCCAGATCGGCGCCGTTGGCCTTGACCGCCTCGACCAGCTTCTCCGGTGCAGTGGCACCGTAGCCTGCGTTGATGTTGCGGCCATCAGGCTGGTTGCCGATCGAGATCACCTCGGCGCCCAACTCGTGGAACACGTGCGGGGCAATGTGATACGCGGCGCCGTGGGCGCAATCAACCACGATCTTCAGGCCGTGCAGGTCCTGCTCGTACGGGAACGTGCTCTTGCAGAACTCGATGTAGCGGCCAGCGGCATCGTCGATGCGGCGTGCACGGCCGAGTTCTTCGGAACGCACGCAGGTCATCGGCTCGTCGACCATCGCCTCGATCTGCGCCTCGACCTCGTCGGGCAGCTTGTCACCCGAAGCCGAGAAAAACTTGATGCCGTTGTCGTAGTACGGGTTGTGGCTGGCGGAAATCACCACTCCAGCCGCCAGCCGCAGCGCGCGCGTCAGGTAGGCGATACCGGGCGTTGGCAGCGGACCGGTCAGCAGCACATTGACACCCGCGGCGGTGAAACCGGCCTCGAGCGCCGCCTCAAGCATGTAGCCTGAAATCCGCGTGTCCTTGCCGATCAGCACGGTCGGCTTGCCCAGGGTTGCCTTCTGCCCCAGTGCCAGCACCTTGCCGGCCGCATGGCCCAACCGCATCACAAAGTCCGGCGTGATCGGCGCATCGCCGACCCGACCCCGCACGCCGTCTGTCCCGAAATACTTGCGTGTCATTCGTTCATTCTCCTTGCTGCCCAGCGGGGGCAACTGATTCATGGCGGATCGCCCACCACACCTTGAGGGCGTCCACGGTTTGTTCGACATCATGCACGCGCACGATATAGGCACCGCGCTCGGCTGCACACACCGCCGCAGCCACGCTGGCAGCGACCCGCGCCTGGGGCGGTTTGCCACCAAGGATGGCTCCCAGCGTCGACTTGCGAGAAAGGCCCGCGAGGATCGGGAGGCCGTCGATGGCCAGCCGGGGCAGTTGTCCGAGCAAACGCAGATTATGATCCGGAGTCTTGCCAAACCCAAAGCCCGGATCAAGCGAGATGCGTGCATCGTCGATGCCCGCCGCACGCAGGGTTGACACCCTCTCGCGCAGGAACACCTCGACTTCGGCTACCACGTCGGTGTACTGCGGAGCCTCCTGCATCGTCTGGGGATCTCGCTGCATGTGCATCACGCACAGCCCGGACTGCCCCGCCGTAACCGCTTCCACGGCGCCGGGCATGCGAAAGCCCCATATATCGTTAATCAGATCGGCTCCGCCCGCCAGTGCCGCGCGCATGACCTCCGGCTTGTAGGTGTCGATCGACAACGGCTTGCCGCAATCCGCCAGAGCCTCGACGATTGGCATGACACGATCGAGCTCCTGATCAAGCGGCAGCGCAGCTGAACCCGGGCGGCTCGATTCCCCGCCGATATCGATGATGTCGACACCCTCGGCAATCATCTGCTCCGCATGGCGCAGCGCGGCATCACGCGTTGCGTGCTGGCCACCGTCGGAAAACGAATCGGGGGTCACGTTGAGGATGCCCATCACCAGCGGGCGGCGACTACGTGCAAAGCGATAGCGCCCGCACTGGAAAAACTCGGTCGACAAGATGCGTGTCCTGAATACAAAAAGGCCGGTGCGCAAGGCACCGGCCTGAGAAGCCATCAG
Source organism: Cupriavidus sp. (assembly GCA_019236395.1). GTDB lineage: Bacteria > Pseudomonadota > Gammaproteobacteria > Burkholderiales > Burkholderiaceae > Cupriavidus. The sequence goes on along the minus strand of JAFAJB010000141.1, from coordinate 7,871 downwards.
AAACCAGCCGTTCCCGGCTGGCCTCTGCGCTTACGCGACAATCACGCCGTTTCGTCGGTGCGGGCCGTGGCAGGCGCGTTCGTCGGCGCCACCGGCGAGCCGCCCGAAGGCGTGCTGCCACCACCGCTCGGGCCCTGCGCGCTACGCGGCGGGCGCGGCGGGCGGCCGGCCATGATGTCGTTGACCTGCTCGGCGTCGATCGTTTCCCACTCCATCAGCGCGTTGGTCATTGCCTCGACCTTGTCGCGGTTCTCTTCAAGCAGGCGCTTGGCCAGCGCGTACTGCTCGTCGATGATGCGACGGATCTCGGAATCAACCTTCTGCTGAGTGGCTTCGGAAACGGTCTTCGACGACAGCTTGCCGAACATGCCGTCCTGCTCGGTATCGACATAGACCATCGCGCCGAGCGTGTCGCTCATGCCGAATCGGGTCACCATGTCGCGGGCAATCTTGGTGGCACGCTCAAAGTCGTTCGAAGCACCGGTGCTCATCGCATTGAGGAACACCTCTTCGGCAGCGCGACCGCCAAACAGGATGGCGATCTCCTCGAGCATGTTGTCCTTGTACTTCGAGTACTTGTCATGCTCCGGCAACTGCCAGGTCACGCCCAGCGCCCAGCCACGCGGCATGATCGTGACCTTGTGCACCGGATCGGCCTTCGGCAGAAGCTTGGCCACCACGGCGTGACCGGACTCGTGGTAAGCCGTGGCCTTGCGCTCTTCCTCGCGCATGACCGTCGACTTGCGCTCCGGACCCATGTAGATCTTGTCCTTCGCGTCTTCGAAATCCTGCATGTCCACCACGCGCTTGTTGCGGCGGGCAGCGAACAGTGCGGCCTCGTTGACCAGGTTGGCAAGATCGGCGCCCGAGAAGCCAGGTGTGCCGCGCGCGATCACCGACGCATCGACGTCGTTGCCGATCGGCACCTTGCGCATATGGACCTTCAGGATCTGCTCGCGGCCGCGGATATCCGGCAGGCCCACGTAGACCTGGCGGTCGAAACGGCCCGGACGCAGCAGCGCCTTGTCGAGCACGTCGGCACGGTTGGTTGCGGCAATCACGATGACGCCCGAGTTTGCCTCGAAGCCATCCATCTCCACCAGCATCTGGTTCAGGGTCTGCTCGCGCTCGTCATTACCGCCGCCCATGCCGGCACCGCGATGGCGGCCGACCGCGTCGATTTCGTCGATGAACACGATGCAGGGGGCCTGCTTCTTGGCGTTCTCGAACATGTCGCGCACACGAGCCGCGCCCACGCCGACGAACATTTCCACGAAGTCGGAGCCGGAGATGCTGAAGAACGGCACCTTGGCCTCACCGGCGATCGCACGCGCCAGCAGCGTCTTGCCGGTACCCGGGGGGCCAACCAGCAGCACGCCGCGCGGAATGCGTCCGCCCAGCTTCTGGAATTTCTGGGGGTCCTTGAGGAAGTCGACCAGCTCGACCACTTCCTCCTTCGATTCGTCGCAACCGGCGACGTCAGCGAAGGTCACGGCGTTCTGATTCTCGTCGATCAGACGCGCACGGGATTTACCGAAGGAAAAGGCGCCGCCTTTCCCCCCACCCTGCATCTGCCGCATCATGTAGAACCAGAACACGATGATCAGGAGCGTCGGCCCGAGGTAGTACAACGCCTGGACCAGCACGTTAGGCTCGTCATCGGCCTTGCCGGTCACCTGGACGCCGTACTTCATCAGGTCGCCGACCATCCAGATGTCACCCGGCGAGATGATCGTGTACTTGGGCCCTTCCTTGGGTGAAACCACCAGGTTACGACCCTGCACATCGACGCGGGAAACCTTGCCGTTCTTGGCGTCATCCATGAACTGCGAATAGGTGACACCGTCCTGGGCGCGTGGTTTGTCGAACTGCTTGAAGACGGTGAACAATACCAGCGCGATTACGAGCCAGATTGCCGCCTTTTGAAACAGGTTGTTATTCAAGGCCGAACTCCTTTGCAATTGCCTTGCCAACGGGTAGCTGCCTTGCATTGTAATGCAGCGCCCGCCCCCGCAGGGAAATCTGAATCTATGGGCCTGATAGTGCCCGATACGGCCCGTTCCGGGCAAGCCGCGCTGCCTGCTACCCCGGATCCCTCCCTGGGAGGGGTCCGGCGGCCCGCTTTCAGTCCACCGACTTCAGGTAACGCCCAAGAATGAAGGTTTCCGAAGACTTGTCGCGCGACGCCTTGGGCTTGCGCTTGGCGACCACCTTGAACTGCTTTTTGAATTTTTCCACGATCTGGCTGTAGCCAGACCCGTGGAAACACTTGACCAGCAGCGAACCTTCCGGCTTCAGGTGCGCCTGGGCAAAATCCAGCGCCAGATCACACAAATACTCGATTCGCGCGGCGTCGGCCGACGCCACGCCGGACAAGTTGGGGGCCATATCCGAGATAACAAGGTCAATTCGTGACCCGCCCGACGCCTCCAGCACCACTTCCTCGAGCTGGCGGAACACTTCATCTTCCCGGAAATCGCCCTGGATGAACGTCACATCGGCCACCGGTTCCATCGGCAGGATGTCGATCGCCACCACGGCGCCGTCGATCCGTCCGTCCTTGGCGCGTGACGACGCTGCCAGCTTGTTGCGGGCGTACTGGCTCCAGCTACCCGGCGCGGCGCCCAGATCGACAATGACCTGGCCCGGCTGGATCAGCTTGTCCTGCTCGTCGATCTCCTTGAGCTTGTAGGCCGCGCGGGCGCGGTAGCCTTCGCGCTGGGCCATCTTCACGTACGGATCGTTGATGTGGTCGTGCAGCCACGACTGGTTAAACTTGTTCTTGCCCTTGGACATCCTGAGACATGCCTGTTTTACGGGAGCATCGGCGTACGTTCTGTGACCGTACGCAGGTTTTTCTCCCAATTTGAAGATCTTTGCCGCCTGCCGGCGACATTTTGGCGGATAATACGCGCCAAATCGCTTTTTGCCCTCTATGCCAGCCCTACAACTGATTCCCGCCCAACGCTCCGACCTGCGCTCGCGCGCCCACAGCCTCAATCCCGTGGTCATGATCGGTGCCGAAGGCCTGACCCGTGCGGTCCTGGCCGAGATCGACCGCAGCCTGGCGGCCCACGATCTGATCAAGATTCGCGTGTTCGGTGACGAGCGCGACACGCGCATCGCCATTTACGAGGCCATTTGCGACGAACTCGACGCCGCGCCGATCCAGCACATCGGCAAGCTGCTCGTGATCTGGCGTCCGGGCCCTGCCCGCCTGAAGGAAAACCAGCCGGAAGACCTCGGCGCGGCCCAGCGCCGCAAGCTTGGTGCCGGTTCCGCACCGCGCACGGTGATGGTTCGCAAGGCAGCCAAGTCCGGGCAGCAGCGCCGCCCCAGCCGCACGGCGGTGACCGTACTGGGCAACGAGCGTGTGACCCAGGCTGGCAACGTCAAGCGTTCGCGCGCCCGCCCGGCCAGCCAGAAAAAGAAGGCATTGGGTTGAACTGCGGCCGAACCGGCCGGCACCACCAGAAAGGCGGCCCAGGCCGCCTTTTTCATTCCCCCGCCTAAGAGGCTGTTTCAAAATGAAGCCAAGCGGTTCTGGCAAGGCGCGCGGCCGCAGACAACGGCAAGGCCGCGAACGACATCAGAATCTTTTTGAAACAGCTTCTAACGTGGCGCGCTGGCGCGCCACACCAGTACTAGCGCCAGCAGGCTCTGCACAAGGTAGATCACGCTCGACACGCCGTGCAGCATGCCGAACTCGCCCTTGTACGGCGACTCGGACACGCCCACGTTGAGCGCCTGAGCCTTGGCCTTGAACCCTTCCATCAGCGGCTGCACACCAAAGTAGCCAGCCAGCACGCATACCAGCATCGCCAACACTACCCAGCGCAGCGAGCGGTAACGCGCCGCACCCCGCCGGATCAGCACATTGCAGAGCACGAGTTGGAGCACGCCCACCGTCACGCCGAGGATAGCCTCGTAGCGGAACAGGTGACCGGCGATCATGCCGGCCGTCTCGCGGCTCGGCAGCACGGCAAACAGCGTAGGCGCCACCATGTAGCCTACCGTCCATAGGCTGCCGGCCCAGATGACGGTCAGCAGCAGGAACAGCCTATGCGGCAACGGCGGCAGGTTGGCGTACGAAGACGAAAACACGTCTGTCCGGCGTCAGATATAACGAACCGTGATGACTTCGTACTCGCGCTCTCCGCCCGGGGCCAGCACGGTGGCCACGTCGCCTTCGAACTTGCCGATCAGCGCACGGGCAATCGGGGAGCTCACGGAAATCTTGCCGCTGTCCAGGTCGGCCTCATCGTCGCCGACGATCTGGTAGCTCACGGGCTTGCCCGATTCCAGGTCTTCCAGGTCCACGGTGGCGCCGAAGACGATACGGCCATCGGTGTCGAGCTGCGTCGGATCGATGATCTGGGCGGCGGACAGCTTGGCCTCCACATCCAGGATTCGGCCCTCGATAAACGCCTGCTTTTCCTTGGCAGCGTCGTATTCGGCATTTTCCGACAGGTCGCCCTGCGCGCGTGCCTCGGAGATGGCGTTGATCACCGCGGGACGTTCGACGGCCTTGAGGCGCTGGAGCTCCTCCTTCAGGAGTTCGGCGCCACGCTTGGTAATCGGAATGGTGCTCATTGTCTTGTTCAACAAAAAAACGAGCCGCAGCGGAGCTGGAGCCATACCGCCGGCAATGTAGCCTGCCAGGCAGCACTTCCGCTCAACCGCGGCTTTCGGGTGGGACCGCACGGCACATGGCTCGTCCGGTCGACGAATTCGACGTAGTGTAGGCCAGAACCGCCGCCGGTATCAACCCGGCGGCGGGACCACGGCTCGGGAGATGCTCCCCGCGCCGCAGCATCGGCAATGCGTCAGGCCAGTTGCTTGTGCAGGCCCTGCAGGTCATAGACCTCCAGGCTTTGCATGTGCTTGAGGCCTTCCACCGCGGCGTTGGCGCCAGCGATGGTGGTGTAGTACGGCACGCGGGCGGCCAGTGCGGCGATACGGATCGAGCGCGAATCGGCGATTGCCGTGCGCGTCTCGTCGACGGTGGTGAACACCAGCGCCAGTTCGCCGTTCTTGATCATGTCCACGATATGCGGACGGCCGTCCTTGACCTTGTTGACCACCTTGACCGGAATACCGGCCGCTTCGATGGCCGATGCCGTGCCACGGGTGGCAACGATCGGGTAGCCCAGGTCGTGCAGCATGCGGGCCACGGTCACGGCGCGCGGCTTGTCGCTATCCTTGACAGTGATCAGCACGGTGCCCTTCTCCGGCAGACGCGAGCCGGCTGCAAGCTGGCTCTTGAACAGCGCTTCGCCGAACACCTTGCCCACGCCCATCACTTCGCCGGTCGAGCGCATTTCAGGTCCAAGCACCGGGTCAACGCCCGGGAACTTGTTGAACGGGAACACGGCTTCCTTGACGCTGAAGTACGGCGGCACAACCTCTTCGCCGATGCCTTGCGAGTCGAGCGACTGGCCAGCCATGCAGCGCGCGGCGATCTTCGCCAGCGACAGGCCGGTGGCCTTCGACACGTACGGCACCATGCGCGACGCACGCGGGTTCACTTCCAGCACGTAGACGATGTCCTCGCCATTCCTCTGCTGGATCGCGAACTGCACGTTCATCAGGACGACCACGTTCAGCGCCTTCGCCATCGCGGCGGTCTGGCGCTTCAGTTCGTCGACGGTAGCCTGCGACAGCGAGTACGGCGGCAGCGAGCAGGCCGAGTCGCCCGAGTGGACGCCAGCCTGTTCGATGTGCTCCATCACGCCGCCGATAAACACGCGCTTGCCGTCGCACAGGGCGTCGACGTCGCACTCGATGGCGTCGTTCAGGAAGCGGTCCAGCAGCACCGGCGAGTCGTTCGACACCTTTACGGCCTCACGCATGTAGCGTTCGAGGTCACGCGGCTCGTGCACGATTTCCATCGCGCGGCCACCCAGCACGTACGACGGACGCACCACCAGCGGATAGCCGATTTCCTCGGCCAGGCGCAGGGCTTCGTCTTCCGCACGCGCGGTGCGGTTCGGCGGCTGGCGCAGGCCCAGGTCCTGCAGCAGCTTCTGGAAGCGCTCGCGGTCTTCCGCGGCGTCGATCATGTCCGGGCTCGTGCCGATGATGGGCACGCCGTTGGCTTCCAGGTCCAGCGCCAGCTTCAGCGGGGTCTGGCCGCCGTACTGGACGATCACGCCGACCGGCTTTTCCTTGTCGACGATTTCCAGCACGTCTTCCAGCGTCAGCGGCTCGAAGTACAGGCGGTCCGAGGTGTCATAGTCGGTCGACACGGTTTCCGGGTTGCAGTTGACCATGATGGTCTCGTACCCGTCTTCGCGCAGCGCCAGCGCGGCGTGCACGCAGCAGTAGTCGAACTCGATACCCTGGCCGATCCGGTTCGGGCCACCGCCCAGCACCATGATCTTCTTGTTGGTGGTCGGCTCGGCCTCGCACTCGCCATGCTCGGCTTCATAGGTGCCGTACATGTACGCCGTGTTGGTGGCGAACTCGGCCGCGCAGGTGTCCACGCGCTTGTAGACCGGGCGCACGTTCTGCGCCAGACGCGCCTCGCGCACGGCCTTTGCGTTGGTCTTCAGCAGCTTTGCCAGACGGCGATCCGAGAAGCCCTTCTGCTTCAGGTGACGCAGTTCGGCGGTCGACAGGCTTTCCAGCGAGCGATTGCGCACCAGGCCTTCGGTCTTCACGATCTCTTCGATCTGGGCCAGGAACCACGGATCGATGTCGGTTTCGGCCTGCACTTCTTCCAGCGACATGCCCAGGCGGAATGCATCGCCCACGTACCAGATGCGGTCCGGGCCGGCTTCGCCGATTTCCTCGATCACTTCGTCGCGATCGCTCGACTTCTCGTCCAGACCGTCCACGCCCACTTCCAGGCCGCGCAGTGCCTTCTGGAACGATTCCTGGAACGTACGGCCCATGGCCATCACCTCGCCCACCGACTTCATCTGGGTGGTCAGGTGGCTGTCGGCCGCCGGGAATTTCTCGAACGCGAAACGCGGCACCTTGGTGACCACGTAGTCGATCGACGGCTCGAACGAGGCCGGGGTCTGGCCGCCGGTGATTTCGTTCTTGAGTTCGTCCAGCGTGTAGCCGACGGCCAGCTTGGCCGCGACCTTGGCGATCGGGAAGCCGGTGGCCTTCGAGGCCAGCGCCGACGAACGCGAGACACGCGGGTTCATCTCGATCACGATCATCCGGCCATCCTTCGGATTGATCGAGAACTGCACGTTCGAGCCGCCGGTGTCCACGCCGATCTCGCGCAGCACGGCCAGCGAGGCGTTACGCAGGATCTGGTATTCCTTGTCGGTCAGCGTCTGGGCCGGGGCCACGGTGATCGAGTCACCGGTGTGGATACCCATCGGGTCCAGGTTTTCGATCGAGCAGATGATGATGCAGTTGTCCGCCTTATCGCGGACCACTTCCATCTCGTATTCCTTCCAGCCCAGCAGCGATTCCTCGATCAGCAGCTCACGCGTCGGCGACAGGTCCAGACCGCGCTTGCAGATCTCTTCGAACTCTTCGCGGTTGTAAGCGATGCCGCCGCCCGAGCCGCCCAGCGTGAACGACGGACGGATCACGATCGGGTAGCCGGTGGTGCCGGTTTCCTGGGCGATGCGCGACTGCACGGCCACGGCCTCGTCCATCGAGTGGGCGATGCCGGACTTGGCCGAACCGAGACCGATCTTGGTCATCGCGTCCTTGAACTTCTGGCGGTCCTCGGCCTTGTCGATCGCTTCCGGCGACGCGCCGATCAGCTCGACGTTGTACTTGGCCAGCACGCCATGACGGTGCAGGTCCAGCGCGCAGTTCAGCGCGGTCTGGCCGCCCATGGTCGGCAGGATCGAGTCCGGGCGCTCCTTCTCGATGATGCGCTCGACCACTTCCCACGTGAT
>JAFAJB010000113.1 GCA_019236395.1 Cupriavidus sp. | reverse complement strand
CATCGTGCCGGTCTTCGAGATCAGCGACACGTACATGAACGGGCTGGCGCTGGCCTGGTCGACATAGACTCCGCCGCGCCGCACCACCTCGGGCAGCAGCGGCTCGGCCTGGGCCACGCGGTTGCGTACGTTCACCTGCGCGAGTTGTGGATCGGTGCCTTGCCGGAAGCCGATCGTGACCGTGGCGGTGCCGGCCTCGCTGCTCGAATCGATATAGAGCAGCCCGGGAATGCCGTGCATCTGCTGCTCCAGCACGGCCGTGACGCGATCCTCCACGGTGCGCGCGGTGGCGCCCGGGTAGTCGGCGTAGAGGATGACCGTCGGCGGCGCCACCGCCGGATACTGGGCTACCGGGATGCGGTTCAGGGCCACCAGGCCCGCGACCATGGTCAGGATCGCCAGCACCCACGCGAATGCGGGGCGGCGGAGGAAGAATTGCGCCATGTTTGACGAACGACTGCTAACGCCAGACTCGTGCGCTGCCCATGCGGCGGCGCACCGAGGTTCGGCGTGGGTTGGACGGGTAAAAGCGATATCGGCCGCCTGAAGGAAATTGGCGGGCCGCGGACCTGCGGGTTTGCAGGTCACTATTCCACTAGGCACGGTCGACGCGGCCCGGTGGCTCAGCCGGGCGGCGCTGCGCGCGCTTGTCGGTATGACGCACCGGCGGCAATGCGGGGGCGAGTGTGACGGATTATATACATCGCGCCGTAGTGCCGCAATGAACCCCCAATGACACGATGCCGCACCGCGGCGAGAGCCACCGGGATCATTTCCGGGTTTGCGGAATTGCCCCCGCACATCCTATCGTTACCTAGAGTGCACACCGGCGCAGGACATCCGGATGGCCGCCCCCTGGAGAAGTAAAGGAGACGTCATGACCAAGAAGTCCTCCAACATCACGACCTGGATCCTGATTGCGATGATCCTGGGCGCGGCCGTTGGCTACGCCTGCAACGTCGCCTTTCCGGATCCCAAGGTGGCCAAGGAGATCGCCGGGTACATTTCGCTGTTTACGGACGTGTTCCTGCGGCTGATCAAGATGATCATCGCGCCACTTGTGTTCTCGACGCTCGTGATCGGCATCGCGCACATGGGCGATGCCGGTACAGTGGGGCGGGTTGGCATCAAGGCTATGGCGTGGTTCATCACGGCGTCGCTGGTGTCGCTGACACTCGGGCTGGTCATGGCGACGGTGCTGGCACCGGGCCACAATATCGGCCTGCCGCTACCCGACGTGGGGGCGGCGACGAACCTCAAGACCAATGCGTTCACATTGAAGGACTTCGTGGTCCACCTCGTGCCCAGATCGGTGGGCGAGGCCATGGCCAACAACGAAATCCTGCAGATCGTGGTGTTCTCGATCTTCTTCGGTACCGCGATTTCCATGCTCGGCGAGCGGGGCGCGCGCATGGCCGGCGTGATCGACGACCTGTCGCACATCATGCTGAAGATCACCGGCGCGGTGATGTGGCTGGCCCCGATCGCGGTGTTTGCCGCAATCGCTTCGACGGTGACCACCCAGGGCCTCGGCATCCTGGTGACCTTCGCCAAGTTCATGGGCACGTTCTATCTGGCGCTGTTCGTGCTCTGGGGGCTGCTGACGCTGGCCGGATTCATCTTCCTTGGGCCGCGTGTGTTCTCGCTGATCCGCCTGATCCGTGAGCCGTTCCTGATTTCGTTCTCGACGGCGAGCTCCGAGGCGGCGTATCCGAAGCTGCTCGATTCGCTCGACCGCTTTGGCGTGGACCGCAAGATTTCGAGCTTCGTGCTGCCGCTCGGCTATTCGTTCAACCTCGACGGCTCGATGATGTACTGCACGTTCGCGGTGCTGTTCATCGCACAGGCCTATGACATCCATCTGCCGATGGGCACGCAGATCACGATGCTGCTGCTGCTGATGCTGACTTCGAAGGGCATGGCCGGCGTGCCACGCGCCTCGCTGGTGGTGATTGCCGCCACGCTGAACCAGTTCGGCTTGCCGGAAGCGGGCCTGTTGCTGATCATGGGCGTGGACCAGTTCCTCGACATGGGGCGTTCCGCCACCAATGCGGTGGGCAATTCGATTGCGGCGGCCGTCGTGGCCAAGTGGGAAGGGCAGTTGTCAACTGGCCCCGTACCTGAAACCGAAAGCTCGATTGCCGCGGACGACGCAAGCACGGCGGAGGCCTGACATCATGCCGACGCGCTTGGGCCACATGCTGGCCGCACTGTGCCTGGGTCTGGTTGCGACGGTTGGTGCGACGCTGGCCGTGGCGCAGGACGCCGCCGTGCTGACCGGCACGCTCAGGAAGGCCAAGGACACCGGCACGCTGGCGATCGGCTATCGCGAGTCATCGCTGCCGTTCTCGTACCTGAATCAGTCGAAGCGGCCGATCGGCTATTCGATCGACATCTGCACGGACATCGTGGAGGCCGCGGGCGAGGAAGTCGGCCGCGACCTGACCGTGCAATGGGTGCCGGTGACGTCCGAGAACCGCTTCGAGGCGATTACCTCGGGCAAGATCGACCTCGAATGCGGATCGACTACGCGCAATGATGAGCGTCAGCAAATGGTGGCGTTTTCGCCGGTGATCTTCGTCGCCGGCACCAAGCTGATGGTGCCGCACGGATCGCCGATCAAGTCGTTCCGCGATCTCAAGGGCAAGACCGTGGTGGTCACGGCGGGCACGACGAACGAGCAGGCCATCGAGAAGTTGTCGACGCGGTTCAGCCTGAACATCAACCTGATCCGCGTGCGTGACCACGCCGATGCGTTTGCGGTGCTCAACCGAGGCGGCGCCGACGCCTATGCGGGCGATGATGTGCTGCTGTACGGCTTCCTGGCCCGCTACAGCGGCAGCAAGAAGTTCGACGTCACGCGCGACTTCCTGTCTTACGACCCGTACGGAATCATGCTGCGTAAGAACGATCCGCAATTCGCCGCAGTGGTGAACTCGGCCGTGCGCAACGTGATTGCGTCAGGCGAACTGGAGCGGCTCTACAAACAGTGGTTCATGAACAAGCTGCCGACCGGCGAGCGGCTGGGCATTCCGATGAGTGGGCAGCTCGAAGACATCATCCAGGCGACGCCCGAGCAGGCCGAATAATAAGTGTCTGTATAGGCACTTATGCAACATAGACAAGTACAGTTGGAAATTTGTGCGCCGCGATCGCGCAAACTGTACTCTTTTGTCCCTGGTCGTTCTGTACGCCACGGGAGTCACATTCAGGGCCTAGTCTGCGGGCATTGCAGTAGAAAGTCGCCCCTCGATGAGTACCCCGATTCCCGAAAACGGGCACGTTGCCCCGTATACGCACCCGGCCGCCGGCTGGGGCGCGCTCAAGCAGGTCGCCATTAACCTGGTCAAGGAAAAGGTTGCCGGCGGCAAGTACAAGACGCTGTTCAAGCAGAACCAGCCCGACGGTTTCGATTGTCCCGGCTGCGCCTGGCCCGATCGCCAGCACGCGTCGACGTTCGAGTTTTGCGAGAACGGCGTCAAAGCCGTGGCCGCCGAGGCCACCAGCAAGCGCGTGACCAACGAGTTCTTCGCGCAGTACACGGTCTCCGAGCTGATGCGGCAGTCCGACTACGAGCTCGAGCAGCACGGCCGCCTGACGCACCCGGTGCGCTACGACGCCGCCACCGACAAGTACGTGCCGGTGGACTGGGACGAAGCGTTCCGCCTGATCGCCGACCACCTGCAGCGGCTGGACGACCCCGACCGTGCCACGTTCTACACGTCGGGCCGGGCCAGCAACGAGGCGGCCTTCCTGTTCCAGCTGTTCGTGCGGATGTACGGCACGAACAACTTCCCCGACTGCTCGAACATGTGCCACGAGGCCACCAGCCGCGGCCTGCCGGTGACGGTGGGCGTGGGCAAGGCCACGGTGCTTCTCGACGATTTCCAGCTGGCCGACACGATCCTGGTGTTCGGCCAGAACCCGGCCACCAACCACCCGCGCATGCTCAACGAGCTGCGTGACGCGGCGAAGCGCGGTGCGACGATCGTCTCGATCAATCCGCTCAAGGAACGCGGCCTGCAGCGCTTCACCAGCCCGCAGCACATGGCCGAAATGCTCACTGGCAGCAGCACGAAAATCGCCACGATGTTCGTCCGCCCGAAGCTGGCGGGCGACTTTGCGCTGCTCAAGGGCATCGGCAAGCGTGTGATCGAACTTGATGACGAGGCCATTGCCACGGGCGGCAGGCGCGTGGTGGACGTGGCATTCATCGCCGAGCACACGGCCGACTTCGAGGCTTTCGCCGCCGACCTGCGCGCCGAAAGCTGGGCCGACATCGTCGCGGAGTCGGGCGTGACGCGCGAGGATATCGACGCGCTGACGAACGTCTACGTGGGCAGCGAACGCACGATTGCCTGCTGGGGCATGGGCCTGACGCAGCACAAGGAGTCTGTGCGCACGATCCAGTTGCTGTCGAACGTGATGATGCTGCGCGGGAACATCGGCCGGCCCGGCGCAGGCCTGATGCCGGTGCGTGGCCACTCGAACGTGCAGGGCGATCGCACGATGGGTATCGAGGAGCAGCCCGACGACGCGTTCCTGGACCGCCTTGGCGCCGCGTTCGATTTCGAGCCGCCGCGCACGCACGGCCAGGACGTGGTGGCCGCGATCAACGCGATGCTGGCTGGCAAGGTCAAGGTATTCGTGGGCCTGGGCGGCAATTTCTCGATCGCCACGCCCGATACGCCGCGCACGTGGCAGGCGCTGCGCCAGTGCGATCTCACGGTGAATATCGCCACCAAGCTCAATCGCAGCCACCTGGTGATCGGCCGCGATGCGCTGCTGCTGCCGACGCTTGGCCGCACCGAGATCGACGAGCAGGACGGCGTGGCGCAGGGCGTGACGGTCGAGGACTCGGTGTGCATGGTCCATCTCTCGTATGGCATGAACAAGCCGGCGTCGCCGCATCTGCTGTCCGAAACCGCCATCGTGGCGCGCATGGCCGATGCCACGCTCGGGTCGCGCAAGGTTGACTGGCTCTGGTACGTGCAGGACTACGCGCGCGTCCGTGACGCGATCGAAAAGGTGATTCCGGGCTTCGAGCGCTTCAACGAGCGCGTGGCCCGGCCCGGTGGTTTCCACCTGACCCCGGCGTCGCGCAACCGCGTGTGGAAGACCGCATCGGGCAAGGCCCAGTTCCTGGTCCATGCGATCGACCGCGACACGCCGATCAAGCGCGCCCGCACGCGCCATGGCGACCAGCTCATGGTCATGATGACCACGCGCTCGCACGATCAGTACAACACCACGATCTATGGGCTCGATGACCGTTACCGTGGCGTGTTCGGCCTGCGCCGCGTGGTGTTCATCAATCCCGTGGATCGCGAGCGGCTGGGCTTTGCCGAGGGCGAGCACGTCGATATCACGAGCGTCTGGGAAGATGGCGTGACGCGCGATGTACAGGACTTCCGGCTCGTGGACTACGACATCCCGGAGGGCTGCCTCGGTGCGTACTATCCGGAAACCAACCCGCTGGTGCCGCTGGAGAGCATCGGTGACCGCTCCGGCACGCCGACCTCGAAATCGATCCCCGTGCTGCTGCGGCGCGCGGCCTGACCGGGAGCCCGACCATGGCGGAACATGAACCTGGTCATGCCGGTTACGTGGAGCGTGAGATCCGGCGCCATCAGGGCGCCCGGACCCTGCTCGAGTTCGACGATGTGGCGGAAGAGGTGCCGGTGGCGCTGGTCTACAACGGTATCTCGCACGCGGTGATGATGGCCACGCCGCTCGATCTGGAAGCGTTCGCGATCGGCTTCTCGCTGACCGAGGGCATTGTCGACAGTGTTTCCGAGATCTACGACATCGAGATCGAACCGGGCGACGAAGGCATCGAGGTGCGGATCGAGATCGCCCAGCGCGCGTTCATGGGGCTGCGCGCGCATCGGCGCACGCTGGCCGGCCGTACCGGGTGTGGCGTGTGCGGGACGGAAAGCCTGGCATTGCTCGATCTCGTGCCTGCGCCGATTGCCGCGCCCGCGCACCGGATCGAACCGACTCCAGCGATGATTCGTCGCGCAGCCGAGGCGCTGCGCGAGCGCCAGCCGCTGATGGCTGCCACCGGCGGCACGCATGCGGCGGCGTGGTGCGACGCCAATGGCAACATCGTCGCCGTGTTCGAGGATGTGGGCCGCCACAATGCGCTGGACAAGCTGATCGGACACCTGGCCCGTGCACGCACGGCGTTCGACAACGGATTCGTCTTCCTGTCCAGCCGCGCGAGCTATGAGCTCGTGCGCAAGGCCGCACGGATGCAGATCCAGATGCTGGCCACGATCTCCGCGCCGACGTCGCTGGCCATCCGCATCGCCGGGCAGGCCGGGCTGCGCCTGCTGAGCTTTTGTCGTCAGGACGGCTTTGTCGAATATCCGGCGCCCGCAACCGCAACGGCAACGGCAACCGCAACCGCAACGGATTTCGTATTACGATCTGAGCCGCTGGCGCTGCCGGGCTGACACCTGGTCCCGGAGTTGCCGGCAGAATCGGATAACTCCTGGCAAAAGGTCGAAAGGTCGAAAGGTCGAAAGGTTGGCGGTGTGACTCTCTATGAAAAGCTTGCGGCCGATATCGAGGCGCTGGTGCAGCAGGGCGTATTGCTGCCGGGCGAGAAGATTCCATCGGTGCGGCAGGCCGCCCAGCATCATCGACTGAGCATCACGACGGTGGTGCGCGCCTATCTGCTACTGGAGTCGCGTGGCATTCTGGAAAGCCGCCCGCAGTCGGGCTATTTCGTGCGCGCCCGGCCCGGCGAGCCGCCGATCGATCTGCAGCCTACACGCCCTGCAGCGCGCCCGTCCGCCGTGGACGTGAGCGCGCTGGTGCTGTCCACGCTTCGTTCGATCCGCGCCGATGACGCGGTGCCGCTCGGCTCGCCATATCCCGATCCCAAGCTCTATCCGTGGCAGCGCATCACCCAGTACGCCAATGCGATCGCCAAGCGCTACGACACGTGGAGCGTGCTCGACGACCTGCCGCCGGGTTCGCCGCAACTGATCCGCCAGATCACGCGCCGCTACCTGGAAAACGGCCATGCCGTCGATCCGAACGAGGTGATCGTCACGATCGGCGCCACCGAGGCCATCAACCTGTGCCTGCAAGCCGTGGCGAAGCCGGGCGATACGATCGCCGTGGAATCGCCCACGTACTACGCGATGCTGCACGCGATCGAACGGCTCGGCATGCGCGCAGTGGAGGTGGCCACCGACCCGGTGGAGGGCATCGACGTACAGGCGCTGGCGAAGCTGATCGACGAGCGTCCCGTGGCCGCCTGCATGGTGATGCCGAATTTCCAGAACCCGCTCGGGTTCCAGATGCCGGACGCGCGCAAGCAGGCTCTGGTCGAGCTGCTGACGGCGCGCGATATCCCGGTCATCGAAAACGATGTCTACGGCGAGCTCTACTACGGAGACGCCCACCCGACCTCGCTCAAGTCCTATGACACGGCCGGCATCGTGCTGCACTGCTCGTCGTTTTCCAAGACGCTGACCAACGCCTACCGGATCGGCTGGGCGTTGCCGGGGCGTTACAGGGATAAGGTGGAGCGGCTCAAGTTCCTGAACACGCTGACCACGTCGACGATTCCGCAGCTTGCCATCGCGGAGTTCCTGCAGAAGGACGGCTACGACTATCACCTGCGACGCGTGCGCCGTGCCTACGCGCAGCAGGCCAACATCATGGCGGCGGCCGTGCGGCGCTTCTTTCCGCCAGGCACGCGCGTGTCGCGTCCGGCGGGCGGGTATGTGCTGTGGGTGGAACTGCCCGAGGAAGTCGATGCCATGGCGCTCTATCACGCCGCGCTGGAGCGGCGCATCACGGTGGCGCCGGGCCATATCTTCTCGCCGGTGCCGACCTATACCAACTGCATCCGCCTGAACTACAGCGGCGCATGGTCCGCGGAAATGGAGGCGGCCGTGATCACGCTCGGCAAGCTGGTGGCGACGCTACAGGAACGGGAGGCGACATGAGTGACGATGCCGACGAGCGGGAAGGCATCGACCCGGTGCTGGTGGCGATCCTGCAGGCGCTCTTGGAGCACGCGGCTGAGGCGGGCGGTGATCTGTCGCTGGCTCGACTCAGCAAGCGCGCAGGCGCGCAGATGAGCGTGCTGCGGCGAGTGCTGACGCAACTGGCTGATGCCGATCTGGTGGTGGTGACGCTGGAAGAGGACGGGCGGGGATCGGCGCGACTGACCGACGAAGGACAGGCGTTGTGCGGGCAGTTATTCGGAGCGGGTGGGGAGGGTGGGCAGACGATACATTAGTGATTGAGGCGCTGGCCCTCTCCCGCTCGCGGGAGAGGGGAGCAAACCATGGACGTTTGAAACGAGGTCGGTATTCTCCCCTCTCCCGCATGCGGGAGAGGGGTCGGGGGAGAGGGCCGGCGGGTCAAAATGCGACAACGCCCTCAAACCACCTTCCCCGGATTCATCAACCCCTGCGGGTCCAGCGCATGCTTGATGGCCCGCATCATGGCCAGCTCCACCTCGCTCTTGTAACGCCGGTTTTCCTCGCGCTTGAGCTGGCCCAGGCCATGCTCGGCGGAGATCGATCCGTTATGAGCATGCACGCTGTTATGCACGATCAGGTTGATCGCATCCTGATGCGACAGGAACTGGTCGTGATCCACCCCGACCGGCGGCGATACGTTGTAGTGCAGGTTGCCGTCGCCGAGGTGGCCGAACGTGACCATGCGCGCGCCGGGAAATGCATCCTGCAGCAGCGCATCGGTGGTTTCGATGAAATCCGCCACGCGCGACACTGGCACGGCGATATCGTGCTTGATGTTCTTGCCTTCCTCGACCTGCGCCAGCGGAATGTGTTCGCGCAGGTTCCATAAGTCGCGCGATTGCTGGACCGATTCGGCCACCACGGCGTCGATGACCACGCCGGCGTCGAACGCGGCTTCCATCATCTTCTCGAAGATCGCACGCGCGTGGTCGTCGCTTTCGCTGTCGGACAATTCCAGCAGCACGAGCTGCGGGTGATGCGCGCTGAACGGGTAGCGCAGTTGCGGGAAGTGCTTTGTCACCAGTTCCATGCACATGGCCGACATCAGCTCGAAGCCGGTCAGCATGGCACTGGCATGCGATTGCGCGATGGCCAGCAGCGCCAGTGCGGCGCGCGGGTTCTGGACCGCGGCCAGTGCGGTCACGCGCGCACGCGGCGCCGGATACAGCTTCATGACTGCGGCCGTGATGATGCCGAGCGTGCCTTCGGCGCCAATGAACAGGTCGCGCAGGTCATAGCCGGTGTTGTCCTTGCGCAGGCCGCGCAAGCCGTCCCAGACCTCGCCACGTGCGTTCACGACCTCCAGCCCCAGGCAGAGCTCGCGCGAGTTGCCGTAACGCAGCACGGCCGTGCCGCCCGCATTGGTCGACAGGTTGCCGCCAATCGTGCAGCTCCCCTCGGCCGCCAGCGAGAGCGGGAACAGCCGGCCGTGCGCCTGCGCCACCTCCTGCAACTGCTGCAGGATCACGCCGGCCTCGACGGTGATCGTGTTGTTGAGCGGATCGACCTGACGGACGCGGTTCATGCGTTGCAGCGACAGCACCACCGTGCCGTGCGCGGCGGCTTCCCCCGCATCGGGCGTGGCGCCGCCGCACAGGCCGGTGTTGCCGCCCTGCGGCACGACGGCGAGCTTGTGCACATGGCACGCGCGCATCACGGCGGCCACTTCCTCGGTCGTGCCGGGGCGCAGCACGGCCAGCGCGTCTCCGGTATAGCGGCGGCGCCAGTCGGTCAGGTAGGGCGCCTTGTCGGCTGGATCGGTCAGTACGTTTTGCGGGCCGACGGCGGCGCGGCAAAGGTCGAGGAACGATTCGGAGTGCATGGCGGTCAGGAGTTGGTTTTCGATTTGCCCATCGACCTGGCGTGCCGCTTGTAGGGCCTCAGGTAAAGGATCGTGCTGAAGAAAAACAGCAACGTCAGTGCGACTTCGCCCCAGCCAAGCCACGACGATGGAGCGCGCTCGCTGGTCGCACGGACGATGCCTTCCGTGAAGTAGAGCAGGATCAGCATCGACGACCACTGCAGCGTGTAGCGGTTGCGCGTCAGCACACCGCGCAGCACGGGCAGCAGCAGGACGAACTTCAGGATCAGCCACGAACCGCCCGGACGCAGCGGCGCCAGGAACCATTCCCACGCGATGCAGAGCACCATGAGCGCGATCAGGCTGGCAAGACTGACGCGCCAGAGCGTCGGGTTGTGCAGCGTGTCCGGGGTGTTCATCGTGCCAGCTTCAAAGCGGTTTCCGCCAGGCGGCGGCCCATCGCGGTGGCGAGCGACGCTTCGTGCTCGGTGATCGGGCCGTGATTGTCCACGTGGGCATGATGGCTCGGGCCGTAGGGCGTGCCGCCAGCCGTGGTCGTCATCAGGCCCGGTTCGGAATAGGGCAGGCCGAGGATCAGCATGCCGTGGTGCAGCAACGGCAGCATCATCGAAATCAGCGTGGTCTCCTGGCCGCCGTGCAGGCTGCCCGTCGACGTGAACACGCAGGCTGGCTTGCCCGTCAGTGCGCCGGACAGCCACTGGGCAACCGTGCCATCGAGGAAGTACTTCATCGGCGCGGCCATGTTGCCGAAGCGCGTGGGACTGCCGAGCGCCAGGCCCGCGCATTCGTCCAGGTCCCGCAGTTCCACGTAGGGGGCGCCTTCCGGCGGGATATCGGGTGCGGTGGCTTCGCAGACCGTGGAGACTGGCGGCACGGTGCGCAGGCGGGCCTGGGCGCCGGGCACGCTGTCGATGCCTCGGCCGATCAGTTCGGCGAGTTTGCGGGTGGCGCCGTGACGGCTGTAGTAGAGGACGAGGATGTCGGTCATGAGTCGGGATGCGCGGCCTGCGCAAGTGCGTTGCGCGTATTATATTTGCCGGAGTTCGATATCGCCCCGTTCCCGCGATTTCGGCTGAAAGATCCTCAGAAAGACTCGCAGAAAGAAAAGGAGAAAGCCCCCGCATGTCCGTTGCACGCATTGCCCGCCTGCGCAGGGAGTGGAACCTGCAAAAGGTGCGCGCACTCGCCCGTTACGCGCTGCGCCGCGCCGGCGAGGATCGCCTGCCCCAGGTATCCGCCAGCCTGACCTTCACGACCGTGCTGGCCGTGGTGCCGGTGCTGACCGTTGCGTTCGCGCTGCTGGCCGCGTTTCCGGTGTTCCGCGAATTCCGCGGCCAGATCGAGTCGTTCCTGTACCAGAACCTGATCCCGGGCGGCAATATCAGTGATTCGGTCTCTCGCTACATCGGCCAGTTTTCCAAGAGCGCGCGCGGTCTTACGGCGTTGGGCCTGGGCGGGCTGATGGTGACGTCGGTGCTGACGATGCTGACGGTGGAGGATGCGCTCAACGCGATCTGGCGCGTCAAGCGGCGCCGGCCGTTTGCGCAGAGGGTGCTCGTATTCTGGGCCGTGCTGACGCTGGGCCCGGTGCTGATTGGCGCGAGCCTGTCGGTCAGCTCGTATCTGATCTCGATTTCGATGGGTTACGTCGGCAACCTGCCGTTCGGCGTGGGAATGATGATCAGCCTGGTGCCGGTGCTGCTGTCCGCGCTGGCCTTCGCGTTCCTGTACATGGCCGTGCCCTATGCCTATGTGGAGTGGCGCGATGCCTTCGTCGCCGGCATCGTGGCCGCCGTTGCGTTTGAAATCGCCAAGCGCGGTTTCGGCTACTTCATCACCCATATCCCGACCTATACGGCCGTGTACGGCACCTTCGCCGTATTCCCGCTGTTCCTGCTGTGGATGTACGTGAGCTGGCTGGTGACGCTGCTCGGCGCCACGATTGCCGCCAACCTGCCTGTGATCCGCGAAGGGCACTGGCGTCGCCGCACGTTCGCGGGCAGCGAGTTCTTCGACGCGCTGGGCATCCTGTACCTGCTCTATCGCGCGCGCGACGACGTGCCGCGCAGCGTTGGCGAACTCGATATGGGCCGCAAGCTGCAGATGGAGGCCGATTACCTGGCAGGCCTGCTGGGCAGGCTCAAGGCGATGCATCTGGTCGGCAAGCTCCAGCAGGACCGTGGCCAGGCGCACTGGGCGCTGCTGTGCGATCCGTCACAGGTCACGCTGCGCATGCTGCATGACCGGCTGGTGCTGAACATGGCCCGACTGCCGCGCACGGCATTGGCGCAGCAGATGCAGGGCGTGGAGGTGCTGCGCGGAATCCTGGACAATCCGCAGCTCGATCAGACGCTGGACGCCGTGTTCCGTCAGCAGACGGCCGGATTGGCCGCCAATGAAGACGAAGGCCGTCGGCGCAAGATGGTCGAGGTCGTGCCACCGGGGTGGCACGGGCAGGTCTGAAGCGTCGCCGAGTTACTTCGCGGCCGGTTGCTGGGAGGCGCGTGCGACGCGCGGTGCACGAGGCGCCGTGCCGCTGGTGCCGGCAAGCTGTGACTCGAGCTGACGGATCTGGGCGCGCAGCCGGTCGATTTCCGCCGCGGTGGACTGATTGTCCTTCTCCGCCGAGTGACGTTCCGCAGTCACCGCCTTCCGTTGCTCGGCGATACGTTCCTGATCGGCTTCCATCGCGGCCACTTCGCGGCTGAGGGCGAGCGCCCGCGCCTGGTCGGTCTGCAGCGCGTCTTCCTGCTCCCGCTTGCGCGAGGCCAGGATCTTCCGCTGGATGTCATCGTCCGCCCATGCGGCACTCTGCTTTGCCAGCTTCGCGTAGACGGGCTCGGCGTGGTTCAGCGTGCTTTTGCGGAAAACGCGCCAGATCGCGCCCTGGTAGTACATGGCCACGTAGAAGACAACGCGCTCCTTCTCCACCAGCAGCCTGGTTTCGTAGTCGCCATTCGACGTGGACCGCAACACGCGTACCGCGCCCTCATCGACGAGCCGTTGCAGGTCGGCAGCCTGACCCTGGGCCAGTGCGGTCTCCTGCGCGGCTGTGGCCGAGGGAGCTTCGACTGGAGTGCCGGCGGCAGCGGGCGCCTCGGGAGTCGCGGCACTGACCGGAAGATGTACGGCTACCAGCAGGCTGACCAGCGTCAGCGGAACAATGTGGCGCGAAGCTCTCATGGGGAAGGATCTTGGAATGATGGCGACGTAAAGGATCAACTTGGGATTGACGGCGCGATCGAAACCAGATTTACCCCCTCCTTTCGTGGGGTGTGGTCGGAGTGGCCCGGCAGCGCGGATCTTCAGAACCTGATCCGCCCCCGCAGGATGTCGGCATACATCACCCAATCGCCCATCAGGCTGTAGAACGGATGCTTGAACGTGGCCGGGCGGTTTTTCTCGAACCCGAAATGCCCGACCCACGCAAACGCATAGCCCGACACCAGGGCCGCCAGCAGCCACCACGCATTGCCGGTGACCAGCAGCGCCACCAGACATAGCAACGCCACCGTGGACCCGACGAAATGCAGGCGCCGGCAGGTGCGGTTCCTGTGCTCGTTCAGGTAGAACGGGTAGAAATCGGCAAAGCTGGCGAATTCCTTGGTGTGGGCCTGGGCCATGGCTGTCTCCTGATTTTTTGTTTTTTATCGCTTCCTAGCGGGTAGTCTTCGCGAAGGCAGCCAGCGCGTCGAGCACCTCGTCGGGCTTTTCGCCCATCATCGCGTGCCCGCTCGGCACCGTGACAATCCTCGCGTTCTTCATCTTGCCGGCCAGCGCCTGGGCGGCCTTGGGCGACGTCATCATGTCCTTCGTGCCGACCACGAACAGCGCAGGACACGCCACCGCCGCGGCGGCCTCGTCGCCATGCGCATAGGCGTTGCAGGCCGAGAAATCGTTGTGGAACACATGCGCGCCCGGGTTGCGTGCCGACACCCGTTCCATCAGCCGCTGGCTGCCACCATGCATCCACGCACCCGGCCCTGGCGATGACGGCTTGTTGGCCAGACTCGATATCGACCACTGGTTGACCATCGCAATGGCCTCGGCCTCGCGGTTCAGTGCGGCGTCGAGCAGGGCGTCCGAGACCTTCATCGGATACGCGGTGGCCAGCAACCCGATGGCGCGCACCGCCTGCGGATGCCGCGCCGCGCATTCGAGTGCGATCAGCGAGCCCATGCTGTGGCCAAACACGATGGCGGGCGACTTGACGCCGGCCGCGGCGACCAGCGCCATCACCCAGTCGGCCATGTCCTCGATGGACGTCAGCGGCGCGCCTTCGCTGCGATTGTGGCCCGGCAGGTCCACGGCCAGCACCGAAAAGCCATGGTTGGCGAACCAGCGCGTCTGCAGCCCCCAGACGCTGTGGTCGTTCTGCGCGCCGTGCACGAAAACCGCGCAGGGCAGCGCGGGATCGAACGGCTTGCCGCCGGTATAGGCATAGGCCTCGTGGCCCGAGAGGTTCAGTTCCATCAGGCTTTGCCTCCCATCGCGCGTTCGGCGGCCTTGAGGCCGCGTTTCAGATCGTCGATCAGGTCGTCCGGGTCCTCGAGGCCGATCGACAGGCGGATCGTGCCTTCGCCGATACCCGCCGCACGCAACGCGGCGGCATCCATGCGGAAGTGAGTGGTGGACGCCGGATGGATCACCAGCGAGCGTGCATCGCCCACGTTGGCCAGATGCGAGAACAGCGAAAGGCTCTCGATAAAGCGCTGGCCGGCGGTACGGTCGGCCTTGAGATTGAAGCTGAACACAGCGCCGCAGCCGCGCGGCAGCAGGCGCTTGGCCAGTTCATAGTCCGGGTGCGATTCAAGCTCTGGGTACGCCACCGATTCGACCATCGGATGGCTGGCCAGGAACTGCACCACGCGGCGTGTATTGTCCACATGGCGGCTCATGCGCAGCGGCAGCGTCTCGATGCCCTGCAACAGCTGCCAGGCGGCCATCGGATTCATGCAGGCGCCGAAGTCGCGCAGGCCCTCGCGCCGTGCACGCAGCAGGAATGGCGCCACGGTGCTTTCCTCGGTGAACACCATGTTGTGGAAGCCTTCGTACGGCTCGGACAATTCCGGGAAACGGCCCGAGGCATCGAAATCGAACGTGCCGCCTTCCACGAGCACGCCGCCGATCGTCGTCCCATGACCACCCAGGAACTTGGTGGCCGAATGGTAGAGCAGGCCGGCGCCATGGTCGAACGGGCGCAGCAGGTAGGGCGTGGTGAACGTGGAATCCACGAGCAGTGGAATCCTGTGCTCCTGGCCGATCTGGGCCACGGTGGCGATATCGAGCACGTCGAGCCCCGGATTGCCGAGCGTCTCGCCGAACAACAGCTTCGTTTCGGGACGGATCGCGGCGCGCCAGGCATCGATATCGCGCGGATTGACGAAGGTGGTCTCGATGCCGAAGCGGCGCAGCGTGTAGTGCAGCAGGTTGTGCGAGCCACCATACAGCGCGGTGGAAGCCACGATATGCGAGCCCGCGCCCATCAGCGTGGCCACGGCCAGGTGCAGCGCGGCCTGGCCCGAGGCCGTGCCAATCGCGCCGGCGCCGTTCTCGAGCGCGGCCACGCGCTCCTCGAACACGGCGACCGTGGGATTGCTGATGCGCGAGTAGACGTGCCCGGCGCGTTCCATATTGAACAGCGAGGCAGCGTGCTCGCTGTCGCGAAACACAAACGAAGTGGTCAGGTGGATCGGTGTGGCGCGGGCCCCGGTGGCGGGGTCGGGCGCGGCGCCGGCGTGCAGGGCCAGCGTGTCGAAGCGGGTACCGGACATGGTGGATGGGGCTCGGTGGACCGAGCCGCTGGTGGTTGTCTCCGTCCGGCATCGTAGCACCATACGCCACTTGCGCAACCCGGGAATCCGCGGCCCGGCGCGCTTCTCGAAGCCGCGCTCGCTTTACTTGGGGCGGCGGTTTGGGCTAGCATCGGCCATCGGGCGCAGCCCCAGGAAACAAGCCTGATTACCAGGCATCAGAGACAGAGCAGCGGAGACACCACCATGAAAGTCAGCGATATCCTGCAAATCAAGGGCAACACGCTCTTTACCGTTACGCCGGATACGCCACTGCTGCAGGCGATTCACGCCATGGCCGAGCACGACATCGGCTCGCTGGTGGTCATGGAGTACGGTGACCTCGTCGGCATGCTGACCTTCCGCGAGATCATCGAAACACTCGCCGCCAACAATGGCACGCTGGGCACCCACAGCATCCGTAAGGTCATGGACGACGCGCCGCTGACCTGCACCCCCGAGACCGACGTCAACGAAGTGCGCCGCATGATGCTGGAGCGCCACACCCGTTACCTGCCGGTGCTCGACAACCGCACGCTGATGGGCGTGATCTCGTTCTACGACGTGGCCAAGGCCGTGGTGGAAGAGCAGAGCTTCGAGAACAAGATGCTCAAGGCCTATATCCGCGACTGGCCCGAAGAGAAAGACGAGCGCGCCGGTTAAGGCGGCTCAAGCATTTTCCTGTGCCGCTGCGAGTAAGATAGCGGCGCCGCCGGCTGCGCAGGATGGCGGCGAACTGATGCCCTGGCGGGTCACCAGGGTCCACGAACGTTTGCCTTTCATGAGCCAACAAAGCCAGTTCCGCCTGCTTGGCGCGCGTCGTTTCGCCCCGTTCTTCTGGACGCAGTTCCTTGGGGCGATGAACGACAACGTCTTCAAGGTCGCCTTTACCTCACTGGTTACCTATCACGCCGCACTGTTCGACGGCGTAGATCCCCATAGCGCGGCATTCATGATTTCGGCGATCTTTATCGCGCCGTTCGTGCTGTTTTCCGCCACGAGTGGCCAGATTGCCGACAAGATCGAAAAATCGAGGCTGATCCGGCTGGTCAAGTCGCTCGAGATCGCGATCATGCTGATCGGGCTTGGCGGCTTTGCCTGGCACAGCGCCACGCTGCTTTACCTCGGCACGTTCCTCATGGGGCTGCATTCCACGCTGTTCGGCCCGGTCAAGTACGCCTACCTGCCGCAGCATCTGGATCAGGCCGAACTGGTTGGCGGCAACGGCCTGGTAGAGATGGGCACGTTCGTGGCGATCCTGCTGGGCACGCTGCTGGGCGGTGAATTGGCCGGGTTTGCGCGTGGCGATGGCGCGCTGGTCGGGCCGTTCTACGTGGGCGTCGCCTGCGTGGTGATCGCCGTGGCCGGGCGGGTGGTGTCGCAGCGCGTGCCGCTGTCGCCCGCGCCGCAGCCGGACCTGCGCATCAACTGGAATCCGTTCACTGAAACCTGGCGCAACCTCGTGCTTGCCCGCGAGCGCCGCGTGGTGTTCCTGAGCCTGCTCGGCATCTCGTGGCTGTGGTTCCTGGGCGCCACGTTCCTGACGTCGTTCTTCAGCTTTGCCAAGGATGTGCTCGGCGGCGACCAGCACGTGGTCACGTTGCTGCTGGCAGTGTTCTCGGTCGGTATCGGCACCGGGTCCCTGTTGTGCGAGCGGCTGTCCGGGCGTCATGTGGAAATCGGCCTGGTGCCGTTCGGCTCGATCGGCATGACCGTGTTTGCGGTCGACCTCTACCTGGCCACGCACGGCCACACCACAGGCGCGACGCTGAGCGGCATCCCCGGCTTCATAGACCAGCCGGGCAACTGGCGCGTGCTGTTCGACCTGTTCTGCGTGGCGATGTTCGGCGGCTTCTACAGCGTGCCGCTCTATGCGCTGATCCAGAGCCGCTCGGCGCCGACGCATCGTGCACGCATCATTGCCGCCAACAACATCCTGAACAGCTTCTTCATGATCGCCGCCTCGCTGCTGGGCGTGTTCATGACCCAGGCCGGCTACACGATCCCGCAGCTGTTCCTGGTGGTGGGGCTGCTCAACGCCGTGGTGGCGGCCTATATCTACACGCTGGTGCCGGAGTTCCTGCTGCGGTTCATCGCCTGGCTGCTCGTGCACACGATCTACCGGCTGCGCCGCATCAACGCCGAGCGCATTCCGGAGGAGGGCGCGGCGGTACTGGTCTGCAATCACGTGAGCTTTGCCGATGCGGTGGTGCTGATGGCCGCCAGCCCACGCCCGGTGCGTTTCGTGATGGATCACAACATCTTCAAGGTGCCGCTGCTGTCATGGTTCTTCCGCCAGGCCAAGGCGATTCCGATTGCGCCGATGCGCGAGGACCCGGAGATGCTCGAGCGCGCCTACGATACGGTGGCGGCCGCGCTGGCCGATGGCGACCTCGTCTGCATCTTCCCTGAGGGAAAGATCACGGCCACCGGTGACGTCAATCCATTCAAGACCGGTGTGCAGCAGATCATCCAGCGTACGCCGGTACCGGTGGTGCCGATGGCGCTGCGCGGGCTCTGGGGCAGCTTTTTCTCGCGCAAGGGCGCGCCGGCGATGACCCGGCCGTTCCGGCGCGGCATCCTGAGCAAGCTCGAACTGGTGGTGGGCGAACCTGTGGCGCCGGAGGCTGCCACGCCGGAAGGGCTTCAACAAATGGTGCTCGCGCTGCGCGGCGACTGGAAGTAGTCATGATCACGCTCTACACGTTCGGCCCCGCGTTTGGCCTGCCCGATGCCAGCCCGTTCGTCATGAAGGCCGAGTTGCTGCTCAAGATGGCCGGACTGCCTTACCAGACGAAGCGCGGCAACCTGCGGCGCGCGCCCAAGGGCAAGCTTCCGTATCTCGACGACATGGGCCGCATCGTGGCGGATTCGACGCTGATCCGCTGGCATATCGAGAAGACCTACCATGTCGATTTCGACGAAGGGCTGAGCCCGGCCGAGCGCGGCACCGCGTGGGCCGTGGAAAAGCTGCTCGAAGACAACCTGTACTGGGCCGTGGCGCGCATGCGCTGGATGGAGCGCGGCAACTTCGAGCGCGGCCCGGCACAGTTCTTCAACGTCGTGCCGGCGCCGCTGCGAGGCGTGGTCAAGGCTCTGGTGCGCCGCAAGGTGGGGCAGATGCTCTGGGCCCAGGGGCTGGGCCGCCATAGCGAGGAAGACATGACGGCCATCGCGATCCAGGGAATCAGGTCGATCATCGACATACTTGGTGACAAGCCCTATCTGCTGGGTGATCGGCCATGCGGCGCGGACGCCACGCTGTTTGCGTTTGCGGCCAGCCTGCTGTCGCCGGTTTTCGAGACGCCGATTCGCGCGGCGGCCGAGTCGCATCCGAACCTGATGGCCTATCTGGCGCGCATGCGGGCCCGTTATTACCCGGATTTCATCGGCAGCGGCGTATTCGCGCCGGCGTCGCCGGCATCGGCGGGGCGGTCGGAGGCGGCCTTCAGCCCGCAGTAGCCACACAAAATGGCCGTACAATGTAGGCCGTCCCCAATTTCTGTGCGGTTTCGATCATGTCTGGCAATACTCTCGGCCTGCTTTTCACAGTCACCACGTTCGGCGAATCGCACGGACCCGCCATCGGCGCGGTAGTGGATGGCTGCCCGCCGGGGATGTCGCTGACCGAAGCCGACATCCAGATCGACCTGGACCGCCGCAAGCCCGGCACGTCGCGGCATGTGACGCAACGCCAGGAAGCCGACCAGGTGGAAATCCTCTCCGGGGTGTTCGAGGGCAAGACCACGGGCACGCCGATCTGCCTGCTGATCCGCAACACCGACCAGCGCAGCAAGGACTACGGCAATATCGTCGAGACCTTCCGCCCGGGCCACGCCGACTACACCTACTGGCACAAGTACGGCATCCGCGACCATCGCGGCGGCGGCCGTTCGTCGGCACGCCTGACCGCGCCGGTAGTGGCCGCGGCGGCCGTGGCCAAGAAGTGGCTGCGTGAGCAGTACGGTACCGAGATCCGTGGCTACATGTCGCAACTCGGCGAGATCGAAGTGCCGTTCATCGACTGGAAGCATGTGCCGGAGAACCCGTTCTTCGCGCCGAATGCCGACATCGTGCCCGAGCTGGAAACCTATATGGATTCGCTGCGCCGCGATGGCGATTCCGTCGGCGCGCGCATCGAAGTCGTGGCCAGCAACGTGCCGGTGGGCCTGGGCGAGCCGCTGTTCGACAAGCTCGACGCCGATATCGCCCACGCGATGATGGGCATCAACGCGGTCAAGGGCGTCGAGATCGGCGCCGGGTTTGACAGCGTGGCCCAGCGCGGCACCGTCCATGGCGATGAACTCACGCCGGAAGGCTTCCGCACGAACAACTCCGGTGGCGTGCTCGGTGGTATCTCGACCGGGCAGGACGTCACCGTATCGCTGGCGATCAAGCCGACTTCGAGCATCCGCACCGCGCGTGAATCGATCGACAAGACCGGCAACCCGGCCAACGTCGAAACGTTCGGTCGCCACGACCCGTGCGTCGGCATCCGCGCCACGCCGATTGCCGAAGCGATGCTGGCGCTGGTGCTGATGGACCACGCGCTGCGTCATCGCGCCCAGTGCGGTGACGTTCACGTCGACACCCCGCGCATCCCGGCGCAAGCTCCGGGCAACGCCTGAGCACCCGCGTTTCCGGGTCGATCGACCCGGGGACCTATTTCCGCTTCGGGCTTTTCTATCTCGGCTACTACGGCTACGTCGGCGTGATATCGCCGTACGTCAGTCTGTTCTTTGCCGATCGCGGCTTTTCGCCGGTGCAGATCGGCGTGCTGATGGCATGCTTCCAGTTGAGCCGCATCGTCGGCCCCTACCTGTGGGGCTGGCTGTCGGACGTCATGCATACGCGCGTGAAGCTGCTGCGGCTGGCCGCGATCACCGCGTTGCTGGCATTCCTGACCGTGCCAGGCATCCAGAGCTACGGCGGCATGATGGCGATGATGATCGGACTCAACCTGATCACCAGTGCCATGTCACCGCTCGGTGACGCGCTGACGATCTCGACGCTGCGCCGCCACGGTGCCTTCGACCATCGCTATGGCCGCGTGCGAATGTTTGGATCGATCGGCTTCATCGCCTCGGTATTGGCCGGCGGCGCACTGTTCGAGCGCTTCGGCATGCCGGCGTTTCCGTGGCTGGCCAGCGCGATGCTGGCGCTGTTCGCGCTGGTCGTCTTCGGCATGCGGGACGCCGCCGACGATGGGCCGCGCGTGAAGCCACCGCC
>JAFAJB010000031.1 GCA_019236395.1 Cupriavidus sp. | reverse complement strand
TTTCGTCCTTGGCCGGATAGCCGATGGTCTGTGACAAGATGGGCACCTCGTCCTCGTTCAGGGACATGTGCTCGGCGAGCAGATGCCGGTTCAGCCAGCCACGAATGACAGCGCCAAGGCCTGTCGAGGCGCAGTACAGGTAAACGTTCTGGGCCATGGCACCCGCCGCCGCCGCGGCGAAGGTCTCCCGCAGCTTCGGAGGGATATCTTGCATGTGGCCATGGTTCGCCACGTAGACGACGTCAAGCGGGGCCATGCCGACGAAGTCCTGGTAGCCCGTCAGGCTGCGCACGTCCGTCGCCAGTTTCAGTTGGAGGTAGTGATGGACGGGGTCATAACGGTACAGGCCCGATGGCAAGGCCGCGTAGACGTCGATCACGTTTTCACCGTGGGGAGTCGGCGCCCTGCGCCCGCCGCCTTGCGGCCGGTTGACACCGTCCGCCGCCCACAACAGCTCACTGAGCAGGGTCGGCGGCAATGCCTGCTCGTCGAACGTGCGTGTGCTCTTGCGTTGCCATAGGGCACCCATCAAGGGAAGCCCCGATGTCCTGTCCGGCTCGGGCAGCGCGATGATCGGCTCGCTGGTACCCACGGCCGGCCGGGGCAACGCTATCACGGGCTGATATGGGAGACGCTTCAGTTCATTCATCGTCGACTCGCAGCGGAGGTTTCCAGGGGGCGGCATACGTCGGACATTGCCGCCGTGTACTGACCAATCTAGGCGCTGTGCCGTGCGATCGATTGCGCTCCATCAAACCACGGCGACCTCTGTCACATGTCGCGCGGCGAGACCTTGTCACAAGGGCGGAGTCTGTGGCCCTTCGATCATCGGAGATGATCTGCAGGAATCACGCGGGCGCGCTCCGCTGCCGTGAGCGGGTCGCGTGTGCGCAATTGCAACGCCAGCACCGTGAGATCGGCATCGGAAGGATCCTGGCGTGCCAGCGCACGCGCCACGATACGGGCGCGCAAGGTTTCCACGGGGGCTTCACAGTCGACGATGGAGAAGGGCACGCCTAGCCGGCGCGCCTGGCTGGCAAAACGATCCCGCTGGTGGCGGGAGAGGAACGTCGCATCGGCGATCATCGGGAAGCCTGCCGCACAGCCGAGCCGGCAGATCGCCAGCAGCCGTCGATAGGTGCGCTCGGTCACGCGGTCCGCATACCAGCCCTCTTGTGGCGGGTTGCCGCGGCGCAGCCGCTTGCGTTCCACGTCGGAGCGCACGCGCACCATCGCGCCGGCTTCGCTCATCCGCGCTGCAACGGTGGACTTGCCGCTGCCGGAGAGGCCGTGCATCACCACCAATGGCGCCGCCGGAAGGCTCAGATATTGGTGCGCCAGCGCGAGCAGGCTGCGACACTCATCGCGTGCCAGATCCATTGCCAGGCCTTCGGCCCGCTTTTGCGCTGCGCGTTCCAGCAGCACGCGCGCGCGGACGATCGCCCGCAGGGCGACGTAGAACGGAAGCAGGGTCAGCCCGGAGTAGTCGCCGTTCTCTTCCAGGTAGACGTTCAACAGGCGGTAGGCGAGATCCCGCCTGCCGTGATGCAGCAAGTCCATGATCGGGAAGGCCAGATCGCTCATGGTGTCGATCCAGCGCAGGCGCGGATCGAACTCGAGGCAGTCGAATGGTGTCGGGGTGCCGTCCAGCAACACGATGTTGCCGAGATGCAGATCGCCATGACACTCGCGCACGTGGCCATTGCGCAGTCTTGCACCGAAGCAGGCATGCAGTGCTGCCGCCCTGGCGCGCATCGTGTGTGCGACCTGATCCACCACACCGCGCACGGCGGGCAGCCGGGCCAGGCCGCCGAGGCACTCGGCGATCGTGGCGCCGATGCTTGCCGGCGTGCCAAAACCATCCTGAGGGGCAGCATGTGGCTGGCCGCAGTGAAAGGTCGCAAGGCTTCTGGCCAGAGCATCGATGTGGGCAGGGTCCAGGCGGCCCGCCTTGATCCTTTCGACGAGCAAATCCTCCTGCGCGAAGCGTCGCATCCTGACGGCAAACTCAAGCGGCGAGCCATGTCCGCCCACAATGACGGAGCCGCGCGTTTTGCCGGCAACGATTGGGGTCACGTCCAGGTAGAGATCGGGGGCAAAGCGGCGGTTCAGGCGCAGTTCGGTTTCGCAGTCCGCGTGGCGCGCCTCGGCACTCGAGAAGTCCACGAAATCGAATTTCACAGGCTTGCGGACCTTGTAGGCGAACGGGCCGGCAAGGAACACCCGCGAGATGTGGGTTTCGATGACACGAACGTCCTGCGCGGGGTGGGGGTAGGCGGCTGGTTGCCGCAAAGCCACGGTCAATGCCGCATCATCCATGTATGCTCCCTGGGCCATGGCCCGGCGACCGGGCTGTCGCCGCGGCACGGGGCCGTTCAGCCGATGTCATGCCGCAAGCTGTTCGAAGTGGCTGCCAGCGCGCCGGTCCGGGTTCCGCTGGTCCGCACGCCTTGCGCGCAGATCAGACAGGATTCCGACAATGGCCAGCAACGCGCGCCATGGATGCTTCAAAAGCGCCCGCACCTGATCGCTGCGGCTCTCGCCGGAGAGGCACCACGTACAGAAGTGCTCGCAGTTGTTGGTAAGAAGGCGGTAATCGTCCTCACCGAGGCGCGATGCCGCGCGCCGCACAACCTCCGCGCCGATGTACCTGGCCTGCGAGGTTGTCGCGACCCGGAATCCGAAGCCACCGGAAAAATCAGCCAGGGAGGTCTTCTCGACCGGACCGCTGCGCAGGAAACGCTTGAAGCCGACATAGTGCACCACCTCTCCGTTGCCAGCATAGATGCCATGATGGACATAACCGCGGCGCTCCGTGATCAGATGCATCCCAGGTAGAAGCGCCATCGCCAATGCCTGCAGATGGTCACTCAGGCCGATGTTCTTTGTGTAGTCGTTCATCGCTCGCCCCTTCCATCCGTCGTGCCGAAGCGGACCCCCGCTCCCACGCCTGAAGTATCGGCAAGGCGGGGCGCGCTCGAAATCATCCTGGTCTGAGAGTGCCGTCCGTTCCCGTCTGTCCCTCACGTCATCCGTGCGGGGGGCGTCTGTCTGACGATGACACTGGGGTGTCAGGGAAGGCCTACCCGGGAAGAGGTTCCGGATGACACTGGGACGGGGCGATGTCCTCGGCGATGCCGGTCTTCCCGGAGAAATCCGTGCCTGTCTGAACGCCAATTCCCGGCAGGGGCGAGCTGGCTTGACGGCACGCAAGGTATTCGCTGAAACGGCCGCGCCTTCGCGCGCTGACTCCTATAGTTCCGTCCGCAAATCGCAACGCATTTCCGCCGGAAAGCGCCTCCGGAAGGCGGCGGGCTGGTGGCTCGGGGAGACAGAGATGCTTAGTCCGCACGAAATCGCGGCACTGATAGTGCTTGGCGGCTCCGATCAGGGCAGGGAGCTCGATCCGGCCGATGTCAGCGCCCTCGTTTTGCGAGAGCTCGTCCGGCTTGAGGTGTCGGCCCCTGGCGGGGAACGGGCGCAAGTGACGAGTGAAGGTCTGCGCATCCTGAATGCCGTCACGCGCCGAAACCAGGTATTGAGCGCGAGCCATTGACTCGGCGGCGTTGGGCGAGCAGGTCCTGCCTGCCGCAGGGTGGCGCCGGGCGCCCTGGCTCGAAGGTTCAGCGTACAAGGCTCAGAGAAACAATGGCTCCTTGCTCCCCTCGAGGCTTTCCTGTCCCCTTTCCCGTTGGAGGATGCTGGCGAGCAAGGCCCAGTCGGCCCCCAGCGCGCGGATGGCGTCATCCATCGACAGCACCCCGAAAACGGTACGAAACTCGTTCAGCACAGCGACACGGCGCACGCCGTGAGCCAGCATTGTTCGCAGGGCGTCGCTGACCGCCGCGTTTCCGTCGACCGTTACGACGCCTTGGGTCATCACCGCTGCCACGGGCATGCTGCCGCAATCGGCGGCATTGGCCAGGCCATGCACGACGATGTCGCGTTCGGTCAAGACACCGTTCACGCGAAGTCCGGTGGAAGTGCGCTCCGCGACAAACAGTGCACTGGTATGGCGATCTCGCATCTGGCGGGCGGCCTCCAGCAGACTGCACGACGCCGGTACATGGAACAAGCGGCGAGAACAGACTTCCTCGACTCTCATGGCGGGCTCCTGACGAACTGCGGGGGGCGATTGGTCCCGGCTATCGGGCGAATCATCCAGGGTTGGCCGAGCACGAGCATTGCTCACGCTAAAGGATACGAATCATGGCTACGCTGTCAGGCACCGGCCGCCACGAAGGGTCAGTCCTTCGCCTCGCTACGGACAAGCAGTATCGGTCGTAGAGTCTTGCTGACAACGCCCTCGGACACGCTGCCCATGACGATGCGCCTGATGCCCCGGCGGCCATGCGTGCCGAGAACGATCAGGTCGGCGTTCCATGTGTCGGCCTCCGCAACGATCGTGGCGGAGATCTTCCCAGGCGAGATGGGTTTGTCGAATAGCCTGATCGAACAGCGGATACCGGCTTCGGTCAGACGCGTGCTGGCTGCTTTCAGCGTGTCACTCCCATACGCCGCGATATTTTTCATCAGGGTGTCATTGTCAATGTGACTGACTTCGAAAAACAGGTCACTGTCGTCCGCTACGAAGACTGCCCGGACTTCCGCGCCCGTCGCCTTGGCGACTGTGATGGCTTGGCCCAGGGCGAGATCGGCCGAATGACTGCCGTCTATTGCAACCAGGATGCGTTGGTACATGGTGAGCGGCTCCCTGCCGGGTGAATACGGGCGCATGCAAGAAAGTGGTGCGGCCGATTAGAGGTTAGTGGCCTGCGCAGTACCGGAGTTGACGGACATCAAGCCGTATCGAGACCCGTTTGCGACCTGCTTGCCGCGATCTCGCCAGACCTCGCCCGGTGGGAGTACGGAAGGCGAGGTTGACTTCCATCAACTGCCCATGCAGGCGCCCCCCTAAATTGAAACCACGGCCATGCAGGCCGATGGAGTACAGCCATGCGCTACGAAAGCATCCTGGTGCATCTTGATACCACCCGGGCCTCCATGCGGCGCCTGGACATGGCGGCCCGCCTGGCCGTGGCCAACGAATGCCGGCTGATCGCGCTGTTTGCGGGGTTCGTACCCGACCCGGCGTGGTATGGCGTTGTGCAAGGCGCAGCGCAATTCGTGGCGGAGGAGGTCGAGCGGCGCCACCGCCTTCGCGATGAAGTGCGTTGCCGGTTCGAGGACGCCGTCAGGGCGTTACCGGTGCAAGCCGAGTGGCGTACGGTAGAGAGCGAGCCCGTGATGATGGCGCTGCGCGAAGCCCGTGAAGCCGCGCTGATTGTTGCGGGGCAGCACGATCCGGGCGATCTCGAAGGCTTTGTTGCGCATCAGTTCCTGGAATCCCTGATTCTCGAAAGCGGCAGGCCGGTGCTCGTGCTTCCCTTCACGGGGGATTTCCCGACGGTTGGCACGCGGGTCATGGTGGCGTGGAACGGCAGCAGGGAAGCGGCGCGGGCCTTGCACGATGCGCTTCCGCTGATCGCAGGGGCCCAGGCAACGATCCTGAGCGCCGAGACCGCGCCCGACGAGATACCTGCGGACGCAACGCCCGCCGGCCACGCGGCCCGAGCCTTGATGCGGCACGGCGTTACCGTCAACATCGAACACGCCGTGGGCGGCTCCGACGTGGCGACTGGCGAATTGCTGCTGTCGCGCGCGGCGGATTTCAACGCCGACCTGATCGTCATGGGCGCCTATGGCCACGGCCGGCTGCGAGAGCTCGTGCTCGGAGGCGTAACGCGCACGTTACTGGCATCAATGACAGTTCCGGTCCTGATGTCACATTGACACGCGCCGAATTTGCGGGCTGCGCCCCAGGGATTTCCGTTCCAGACATGAGGATGAAGTCGTGAGCACTTATGCAGGATGTCGTCGCCGCGCCGGGTTGGTCGCATGCATGCTGCTGGCAGTCGGCTGTGCCGGCTGCGCAGCGGGTCCCGATTTTTTGAGGCCGCCGAAACCCAGGGCGAGCATCGCAACGTTGCGCGGGGGATGGTCGGTGGCACTGTCGTCTGACGTCGCCGCCCGGCATGGCCCATTTGGGCGGAGTGTGGCCGCCCGATCGACGCGGGATGCCAACTCGTCGGATCGGGGGCTGTCATGAAGCTGCAATTCCTCGGCGCCACCGACTGCGTAACGGGTTCCAGGTACGTGCTCGATACAGGCCGTAGCAGGATCATGGTCGACTGCGGGCTGTTCCAGGGGTTCAAGGCCCTGCGCCTGCGCAATTGGGATCCTCTTCCGGTGGATCCCGCCAGTCTCGATGCGGTGGTGCTTACCCACGCGCATATCGATCACAGCGGTTACCTGCCCTTGCTGGTCCGCAATGGCTTCAAGGGGCGCGTGTTCTGCACCATGGGCACCGCCCAGCTATGCGGCATCCTGCTGCCAGACAGCGCGGCATTGGCGGAGGAAGATGCGATTTACGCGAACCGCAAGGGGTTTTCCCGTCACCATCCGGCGCTGCCGCTATACACGAGCGGCGACGCTGCCCGGGCGTTGCGCAGGCTCGAGCCTGTCCCCTATGGGACTCGCCTTGCGGTCGCGGCCGGCGTGGAGGTGGAGTTCCACCGGGCCGGTCACATCATTGGCGCCGCAAGCGTGACCGTGCATGTTGACGGCCAGCGTGTCGTATTCTCGGGCGATCTTGGGCGGCAACGGGACGTGGTGATGCTCGCGCCCGAGCCGGTGCGCCAGGCCGACTGGCTGCTCGTGGAATCCACCTACGGTGACAGGCTTCATCCGGCCGAGGATCCGCTGGACACCCTGTGCGAGATTGTCCAACGCACGATCGGGCGGGGCGGCACGCTCGTGATTCCCGCGTTTGCGGTCGGTCGGACCCAGTCGTTGCTGTATTGCCTGTATCGGCTACGCGAACTTGGGCGCATGCCGGATGTTCCCGTTTACCTCAACAGTCCGTTGGCGACCGAAGCCACCAAGATCTTCGCGCGACACGCCGAGGAACTGCGCATCGATCGCGCTGCCTGCACTGCAGCCTGTGCGCTCGCGACGCCTGTGGAAAGTGTCGAGCAGTCCATTCGGCTGAACCGCGACCGAACACCGAAGATCATCCTCGCGGGCAGCGGCATGGCGACGGGCGGCCGGGTGCTGCACCATCTGGAGAGCTTCGGGCCCGACCCTCGCAATACCATTCTCCTGACCGGATTCCAGGCCGCCGGTACGCGTGGTGCGGTGCTTGCCGCAGGCGGGCGCGTGGTCCGCATGCATGGCGAGGATATTAGCGTTCGGGCTGACGTGGCCCAGATCCAGAACCTTTCCGCCCATGCCGACGCGGGGGAGCTGATGACCTGGTTGAAAGGATTTTCCGGCGCGCCGCGAGGCACCTTTGTCGTTCACGGCGAGCCGCATGCCAGCGATGCCTTGCGACAGCACATCGAGCGGGAACTCCGCTGGCAGGTCACCATGCCGGAGTACCGGCAGTCCTATTCGCTGGAATGACCGGCCCGGCGGTCGCCGCTGGCTGCCGGCAGAAGCCCGGCGTCATGCAGGAACTCTGACAGGGCGCGATAGTTCGCCGCCAGAATGCCTTCGACATCCTCGAGATCCTTGATCGAATACGTCAGTTCGCGGTCATCGCGTGGCACTTGCCGCTCGCTTGGTTCATCAAGGTCATCCGTGATTGGCCTGATCGTTTCGGGCAGATTCAGGATCCAGTTCGGCTGGATGAACTCCAGATGCCTGCCCGGGCGCCAGGTGGAATGCGCGATGTTGCGCCACAGGGCCATTTGGGTATGGGGAACCAGCAGATACGCACAAATGCGGTCGAACTTGTCCACCGGTGTGCCGTGGTGGCGTAGAAGATCCAGCAGCGCCTCGCGCTTCGCATTGAAATCCAGACGACGCGTCAGAAGCATGACGTCAGCCCGGCCGGCGCCGGAGACTGCGGACATGATTTCCTCGATCAGGATCTCGTGGCGTGCGAACCAGTGCACGATGCCACCAAAGAGGCGCAAATGCTGCGCGGTAACGCAGCTATCGAAAGGCTCAGGCATCTTGGCTCCCCATCAGGCAATAACGATTGGCTTCTGCTCAATCTATGCACGGACCCTGAAAGACGGTTGATACGCATCAACCCAGGGCCGTGCGTTGCAGTTGCGAGGGGCGATGTACTGATCGGCGCACAACGGAAATCCGCGACTTCTGAAAATGCCAGCCAGGCCCCAAAGTGGTACGTGGCGCATGGTCCCGGGTTGCAGTTGCCGTGTGCTGCCCTATAGTTCGTTCAGAAGTGATGAAGCCGCACAGAGTCGCCCAGGCATCGCGCGCTGCATGACCAACCCTGTCGCCCCCGAAGGCAAGGCCCAGCCCCCATCGTCCGAGAGTCTGCCACCCCTTGCTATCGATCTCGCGATTGGCAGTGGCGCGGTCGTGCTCTTTCTTGCGCTGGCCTACCTGCTGCAGGCGGGCGTCGAACGGTACAGAGAGCCCATGACGTTGCTGGTGCCGTTGCTGGGTGGCGGGATTGGTGTCGCTGTCGGTCTGTACCTGATCCGGCTGAGAAGACTCAGGCGCCACTCGGGCCGCAGTTTCCACCGCATCAGAGAGAGCGAGGCGCGACTGGCCGGGATTATCCGGTCATCGGTGGAAGCCATCATCACTGTGGATGGTGACCAGCGGGTCGTGCTGTTCAATCCCATGGCCGAAGCGCTGTTTGCCTGGCCGGCCGATCAGGCGATAGGGCGGCCGCTCGCCGATTTCATTCCCGAACGGTTCCGGGCCTCGCATGAGGAGCACGTGCGGCGGTTCGGCATTACAGGGGTGTCGGACCGTCAGATGGGCCGCCAGCGAGCGCTCTACGCGTTGCGGCACGATGGCAGCGAGTTCCCGATCGAAGCCTCCATCTCGCAGACGACCGACGGCGGCACCAAGCTCTACACGGTGATGCTGCGCGACATCACCGAACGTGCACGCGCGGATGAGGCCCTTCGGGACAGCCTGCAGCGTGTCAAGGAAAGCGAGGCTCGTCTGGCAGGTATCATCCGCTCGGCCATGGAGGCGATCATCACGGTAGATGGTGAACAGCGCGTCGTGCTGTTCAATCCCATGGCCGAAACCCTGTTTGCCTGGCCGGCCGATCAGGCGATAGGGCGGCCGCTCGCCGATTTCATCCCCGAGCGCTTTCGGGCAGTGCATGAGGAGCACGTGCGCCGGTTTGGCGTCACCGGGGTGTCAGACCGGCAGATGGGACGGCAACGTGCGCTCTACGCCATGCGCCGCGACGGCGGCGAGTTCCCGATCGAGGCCTCCATTTCGCAGACGACCGACGGCGGCACCAAGCTCTATACCGTGATGCTGCGCGACATCACCGAACGCATACGTTCCGAAGAAACCTTGCGCCGCTCGCGGGAGGAGCTGCAGCAGCTCTCCGACAGCATCCTGGCAACTCGCGAGGAGGAAAAGCGCAGGATTGCGCGAGAGCTGCATGACGATCTTGGCCAGCGGCTGAGCGCACTGAAAATGGATGTGGCGACGCTTGGGGAGGACGTGGCCGAGTGCAGGCCCACGGATAGCCTGCTTGACGAGATCTCCGGCATGAACAAGGTGATCGACGACACAGTGGCATCCGTGCGCCGCATTGCGAGCGATCTGCGGCCCGCGCTGTTGGACGAACTGGGGATGCTGCCCGCCATCGAGTGGCTGGCCAGTGATTTCTCCAGCCGGTATGGATTGGAAGTGGGCGTGGATGGTGAGGACACCGAGGTTCCCGAACAGACTGCGATCGCCGTGTTTCGCATTGCCCAGGAGGCATTGAGCAACGTCATCCGGCATGCCAATGCAACCGTCGTGCGGATCACCCTGACGGACGGTGCGGACGGGCTCGAACTGCGGGTGCAGGACAATGGTGTCGGCTGGAACAAGAAACCTTCCGGCAGCGGGCCCCGCAAGTCGCTGGGGTTGCTTGGCATCCGGGAACGGGCGCGGCTGCTCCGCGGCACCGCCACGATCGAGAGCGATCCGGGAAAGGGTTTTCTGCTGATCGTGACCATCCCGCATGGACTGGAGACCAAAGCATGACGCGCGTAATGATTGCCGATGACCACGCTGTCGTCCGCGACGGATTGAGACAGATTCTGGAGCGGGCCGGCAGGTTCGAGGTCGTCGCGGAAGCCGCCGACGGTACGCAGGTCCTTTCGCTGGTGCGCGAGTCCACACCGCAGGTGCTGCTGCTCGACCTGTCGATGCCAGGCCGGAGCGGTCTGGAACTGATTCGCCTGCTGCGCGACGAGCATCCGGCATTGCGAATCCTCGTGCTCACGATGCATGCCGAAGAGCAATACATCGTGCGCGCATTCCAGGCGGGCGTGGCCGGCTACCTGACCAAGGAGAGCGCAGCAACCGAGTTGGTCTCCGCCATCGTCAAGGTCGCCAATGGGGAAACCTACGTCAGCATGGCCATCGCGGGCAAGATTGCCACGAGCTTGCAAGACCGGCGTGGCGAGGCACCCCACATGCGTTTGTCGGACCGGGAGCTGGAGGTATATCGACGCCTGGTGCTGGGCGAGCCGCTAACCAGTATTGCGTCGGCCCTATGCGTGAGCGCGAAGACCGTCAGCACTTACAAGATGCGCCTGATGGAGAAGATGCAACTGGCGAGCGATGCCGCACTGGTGAGATACGCGATGCGCAATCATCTCTTCGACTCCGAAGAGGATCTATGAGCCGCGGCGCTAACGGGAGCTGTCGTGGCCATGCCGCCAGGAAACATCCAGGTCCTCGACGTGGAAGCCGATGGTCAGTTGCTGCGGCATGCGCCCGACAGTGATTTGCAATTGACGGACACTGTCCTGATACGCCATGGCCAGGAGATAGCGGCCAGGTTGCAAGTTCATGTAGAGCAGGGGACCTTCGGTACGCACGCGGAGCACCCGTTCATTCTTTGGGTTGAGCACCACGATCACTACGTCGGAAAGCGAGCTTCCGTTCGATTCGTCCGCGAACCGTAGCCGGACATTGAATCCCGGGGCCAGCGCTTTCATGCGCCTGACGTCGTCGATGCCAATGCCGCCAGAGACGTAGCGGACCCCGGCCGATTCGCGGATCTCGGGCTGATCCTGCGGCGCACTGTCCTGGGCATGGACAACCGTAGCGGCGACCCCCACCAAAGCAAGGGCGACTGACTTGCGGAGCAACGATGGATACATGACGGAGCGCTTTGTCGATGGGCCGGATCCAGGCGGCCCAGTCATACCCAGGCCCCATGCGATGGAGGGTAGGCGGCAGGTGGCCGGGAAGGTTGACACACATCAATCCGATTGGTTCGGCGCCAGCTACGGTTGATGCAGGTAGTCCGGCATGACACGGATTGCATGAAATGCCCGTATCTCCAACGCAGTCAGTTCCTCCATGAGACAGATCGATTTCGTGAACGTGGCTCCCTCTTACTGCCCTGCCGGCCCAAGCCTGCAGTGTCCGGTACACGTCGACGGGAGTCTGGCATCCTATGGCATTACCGCAGAAGCCCTGGAAGATCACTTCGGCGCGCGTTCCTACCAGTTCGAGGACCTGATGGCGGCTTATGAACGCCACAAGGCGGACATCGAATCGGTTGCCAGAAGCCTCTTCGAACTGACTGGCGCGCGCAATGTCGTGCTGCATAGCGGTCATTTTCGATTCGCACTATAGGCATGGCCATCGCGAGCACGTCCACCGCGCTGTGCGATGACAATGGGCCGCTGACATTCCGGCCATTGGGCATCGATACCTGGCAGGAACATGTCGTCTACCTGAACCGCGACTGCGCGGTATGCCGTGCGGAGGGTTTTTCCGCGCAGGCTCGCGTCACAGTCACAATTGGCCTGAGATCGCTGCTTGCCACGGTCAACACGGTGGAGGCGTCGCTACTCTCGAAGGAGGAGGCTGGTCTTTCCAGAAGTGCCAGCGATCATCTGCAGGCGCGCGCCGGGGATGCCGTATGGATCAGTCATGCGCCGTCGCTGGAGTCGCTGCGTGACGTGCGCAGCAAGATCTTCGGCCATCGCCTGGATCGCGCGCAACTGGCCAGGGTTGTGATGGATATTGCGGCGGAACGCTATTCGGACGTTCACATCGCCGCATTCCTCACTGCCTGCGCCAGCGGCCGCATGAGCCTGCACGAAACGGCCGATCTGACGCGTGCCATGGTCGATGCGGGAGAGACCTTGCATTGGGACACACCGATCGTGGCGGACAAGCACTGCGTAGGCGGCGTTCCGGGGAACCGTACCTCGCCGATTGTGGTGGCGATCGCGACGGCAGCGGGATTGCTGGTACCCAAGACCTCGTCACGCGCGATCACGTCGCCGGCGGGTACGGCGGACACGATGGCCGTTCTGACCCGTGTGGCGCTCGATGCCAGGGAAATGCGGCGGGTCGTAGAGCGGACAGGCGCTGCACTGGCCTGGGGCGGCGCACTGTCGCTGAGCCCCGCAGATGACTTGATGATCCGGGTGGAGCGTGCCCTGGCGCTCGACAGCGATGCACAGATGGTGGCTTCCATTCTCTCGAAGAAGATTGCCGCCGGTTCCACACATGTATTGATCGATGTCCCGGTAGGACCGACGGCAAAAGTGCGCAGCTTGCAAGACCTCGGACGCCTGCGCGCGATGCTCGAACACGTCGGTGAGGTGTTTGGCTTGCATCTGGCCATCGTCCAGAGCGACGGCAGGCAGCCCGTCGGACGCGGTATCGGTCCGGCGCTCGAAGCGCGCGATGTGCTCGAGGTGCTCCAGTGTTTGCCGCAGGCACCGGTTGATCTGCGCGCGCGCAGCATCATGCTGGCCGGCGCCTTGCTGGAGCTTTGCGGTGTGTGCAGCGAAGGGCAGGGGGCGAAGGATGCGGAACGGATATTGTCCAGTGGCGCAGCATGGCAGAAATTCCAGGCAATCTGCGAGGCCCAGGGTGGGCTGAGAGCCCCCGGTGCGGCAGTCTTCCGCCGCGATATCCTGGCCGACCGTTCCGGGCAGGTGCACGAGATCGACTGCCGCCGCATCGCCCGCGCTGCGCGGCTGGCCGGAGCCCCCGAGCACCCGGAGGCGGGCATCGAGATGAAGGTGCGCCTGGGTGACCAGGTGACGGCCGGCCAGGTGCTGTTCACCTTGAATGCACAGGCCTCCGGGGAGCTTGCCTACGCTACCGCCTTTGCGGCGGAGCACCCCGCAATCCAGATCAATGATGACTGAAGCGGGGCGCTGCGCGGCGGTAGTCCCTCCGACTCTGGCAACAACAATCAACGAATGCTGATCTTTCTTTGCGGTGTAGCTTCGGCCTTGGGCAGCACGACGCGCAGTACGCCATCCTCGTAGCTGGCGTCCACCTTGCTTTCATCCACTGGCGTATCCAGGGTGAACGCGCGCTGCATGCTGCCGCTGTAGC
The DNA here is from genome assembly GCA_019236395.1 of Cupriavidus sp. GTDB lineage: Bacteria > Pseudomonadota > Gammaproteobacteria > Burkholderiales > Burkholderiaceae > Cupriavidus. Next base: position 16,546 of record JAFAJB010000031.1, on the reverse strand, counting down.
GCTCACGCCGGATCACGCGCTCACCTTGCTTCTCTTCGCTGGCTTTCTCGACCTTGGCCGAGATCATCACCGTGCCGCGCTCCACGGAAACACTGATGTCTTCCTTCTTCGCGCCGGGGATTTCGGCAACCACGGTGTAGTCCTTGTCGGACTCCGTCACATCTACCTTGAAGGCGAATCCGGGCTCTCCGCTTCCACGCATTGCGCGCAGCATGCCCTGGAACATGTCCCCAATCGGCTCGATTGAGAACGGATCGTAAAGACGGATGTTGCTCATTGTGATCTCCTGCGGAATTGAGTTGGCAGAGGCCATGCCTCGTGCGAATTCATACTGGCACGCAGCATCCGGGACCCTTTGCGCTGGATCAACGGAGGCAAGGGGTCGTGCTATGCCTGCCCAGGCCCTGCAACATCTGCGCCTTCGGCGTGTGGTCGCCGTTTTCGCCCTTGAGCGGGGTACTCGGCTTGCAGGTGCCGCCTCCAGCGTTCTGGGGCATCCTGGTGCCGATTCTGGCGACTTATCTGGCGTTGGCATTCACGATGCGACGTTGGCTGGCGAGCCGGATCAGCATCGATTAGTGATGAATGTTGGAGAAGGGTAGGGCTTTCTGACCCGCATCTCTTGAGCCGTTCAGACTGTTTTTCGACGCCCCTACAAACCGGCCATTCATTCGCCGTGGCGTGCAATAAGGCTACCGTCCCAGCGAGAACGAACCAAACCTGCGACTGGCAACTACTACACCAACCGCAGATCCCACAGCACGTCCAGTATGTGTTGGGTGGAGCGTTCAACGTATCCCGCACGATGGGCGATGCCGAGCCGACGCCATAACGCCGGGCGCAGCGGACGCATGACGATGCGCTTGTCCGGCAATGGCGTGGTGGCTTCGTGGGGCAACAGCGCTGCGCCGTACCCTGCCGCTACCAGGCTCTTGATCGCATCGTTGTAGTTGAGCTGAATGCGCGGGGCAGGATGGTGCCCCCGGCCGCAAACCACTCCGCAGTCAGACGCGAGAGACGCGTGGTCGCGTCATTGAGGATCAGAGGCTGGGCGGCGAGCCACTCCGGCGTGACGCGGGCCGGGCACTGCCAATGCGCGGGCACGAAGGCCATCACGGGGTCGCGGCGCCAGGGCTTTATCACCAGTCCGGCCACCGGCGGCTGAGGCAGTGCAACCAGCCCGATATCCAGCGTGCCGTCCGCCAGTCGGGACAGTGTTTCCTGCGAAGTGAGGACCGCAATCTGAATGTCGATGGCGGGATGCTGCTGGCGCAGTACCTCGAGCGCCTGTGGCAGCAGGTGCGCGATCGCGCCGGTCGACGCACCGAGCCGGGCGCGCCCTTCGAGCCCTGCCACCTGTCGTTGAATATCGTCCAGCGCCTGCTCGGCATCGGCCAGCAGCCGACGCCCGCGCTCCACCAGCACCTCTCCTATCGCCGACGGCCTTACCTGTCCGCGCTTTCGGGACAGGAGTGGTGCCCCGATGCGTTGTTCCAGTTCGGCGATGTGGAGGCTGACCGTGGGCGGCGCAAGGTGCAATGCACGCGCCGCCTCGGCGAATGAGCCATGGTCGGCAATGGCCACCAGCGTGCGCAGGCGGTCCAGGCTGATCTCTCGCATGTCGGCTCCAGATTCAGAAAAACTGAATGTCAAGGTTGTGAAATTCAACTTTCCATATTCTAGCGGTCCATGGAAGATTGGGGCTCCTTCGACGTGTTACCCCCTTCAGTCACCGGAGTATTTCTCGCATGAGTTCTCCCCTGGTTTTCATCGACGGCGACCAAGGCACCACCGGGTTGCAAATCCACGAACGGCTGCGCGGCCGGAGCGACCTCAGCCTGTTCACGCTTGCCGCGTCCGAACGCAAGGACCCGCGGCGTCGCGCGGAAGCCATCAATGCCTGCGACATCGCCATCCTCTGTTTGCCCGATGCCGCCGCACGCGAGGCGGTGAATGCCATCGTCAATCCCGCCGTCAGGGTCATCGACGCAAGTTCCGCCCACCGCACGCATCCGGACTGGACATATGGCTTTCCGGAAATGGCACCGGGACAGGCCGAGCGCATCGCGAACGCACGTCGGGTCACCAATCCCGGCTGCTATCCGACCGGTGCAATTGGCCTGCTGAGTCCCCTGGTACAGGCCGGGCTTGTCCCAGCCAGCTACCCAGTCAGCATTTATGCGGTGTCCGGCTACTCCGGACGCGGCCGTGCCGGCGTGGAGGAATATGAGGGGCAGGATGCCGTCAGCGCGCCGGCATTCCAGGTGTATGGCCTGGAACTCGCGCACAAGCACCCCCCGGAGATCCAGCAGCACGCCGGGCTCGCACAGCGTCCCATCTTCGTTCCCGCGTATGGTGCGTTCCGCCAGGGCATCGTGCTGACGGTGCCGCTGGCGTTGCGGCTGCTGGCCCCCGACGTGGATGGCGCCACGCTACACGCATGCCTCGCCCGCCACTATGCCGGGGCGGCCCACGTGCATGTCCTGCCGCTGCATGAGTCGAGCGAGCAGAAGTACCTGGATCCGCAAGTGCTGAACGGTACGAACGACATGCATCTGAGCGTGTTTTCCAACGTGGAGCACGGGCACGTCCTGCTGTCGGCGGTGTTCGATAACCTTGGCAAAGGTGCTTCCGGCGCCGCGGTTCAGAACCTGGACCTGATGCTCGCGCAGCAATAGTGGCCGATGGCGTGAGCTAAAGTCGGTCGCACCCATATGCCAACGATTGCTGCCAATCTTGTCGTGGCCGTCGAATGTCTCATGCTGGCCGGGATGAGACGACAGTCATCCCGGAGACGGGTCGCCGCATCCCCGCCAACGCGGTTGGCCTGATCTCTGAGGTTGAAAAGCCGCTGTCATCTAACGGGACGGCGCAAGCAGGATGTCAATCGCTTCCTGCCACCAAGCATCGTCGACGTGGCTAATCCAGTCATTGTGCTCTGCCGCTTTCACGATTATCAGTTGCTTTGGGCCGGGCAGCGCGTTGTAGAGCGCCTTTCCGAATTGGGCGGGGACGATGCTGTCTCGTTCTGCCACCACGACAAGAACTGGGCGGTCGAACGATGCCAGGTAAGTGATGCTGTCGTATCTGTCCCGCATCAGCCACTTCACCGGCAACCACGGGTAATGGTATGCGGCAACGTGCTCGATCCGATCCCATGGCGTGATGAGCAGCAAGCCGGCGATCTTGTCGCGTTCGCGGGAGCCAGCCGAGGCCGCCACCCCGGCCCCGAGCGATTCGCCGATGAGAAGCGGGGGCGTACCGTAGAGACGATGCGCAAGTGCGATCGTCTGTTGTGCGTCGGCCGCCAGAATCTCTTCCCCCGGCGCGCCGTCGCGTGGTCCGTAGCCAGGATATTCGGCGAGGATCACACGTAGCCCCAGCCGGGTAAGTGCCGCGGCATAGAAGGAGCGATGTCCGACGTGTCCCGCATTGCCGTGAAAGACGATGGCCGTGCCGCGCGGTGTTCCGGAGGGCTCGCCCACGAGGCCCCGGAACGTCTCGGTTGTCGGCCACGCGCGCAGGCCGCCACCAGTCACGCTCTCGATTGAAGCGTTCTCAGGAAAATAGATGAAGCGATCCTGGAAGATGGCGACTCCTGCGATGACTGCCATCACAATCAAACAGACAGTGAAAAGACCTGGTAGCAAGCCGTGAACTTCATCGTATCGAGCCCCATCCATCGATCTCTGGTGCAGGGTCGAAGCGGATTCGGGCCACGGTCTCGCATGCAGAGCGGCGATCATTGTGGCTCGCTCCCATTGGCCTACTTCCCGACGTGTACAGGAATTCGCCGTCGCCCGAAGCGAGGTTCGAAATGCCCGAAGGCACCGGCAATCGTTGCGGAACAGTCCGGGCAGTGTCCGGTAGGCGTAAGTCGGTAGCTTTCGATGGCATGCCAGTCGCGCACGATGAGCGGAGCGTGGCAAGCAGGGCAGTAGGTAGTTGCACCGACAGTGTCGTGGACGTTCCCTGTATACACATAATGCAGTCCCTCTTCGAGGGCGATCTTGCGGGCATGTGCAAGTGTGGAGAACGGCGTCGGGGGCACGTCGCGCATCTTGTAGTCAGGATGGAATCCCGTGAAATGCAGTGGGATGTCGGTGCCCAGTTCCCTGGCGATCCACTGGGCTTCGGCACGGATCTCGGCATCGCTGTCGTTCTTGCCCGGAATCAGAAGTGTCGTGATCTCGAACCAGACTTGGGTTTCGCGCTTCAGGTATTGGAGCGTATCCAGCACCGGCTGCTGATGCGCGCCCGTGAATGCAACATAGAACGCGTCGGTAAAGCCTTTCAGGTCGACATTTGCCGCGTCCATCTTGGTATAGAAGTCGCGCCGCGCCTGCGCGCCCATATACCCGGCGGTCACCGCCACGGCCAGGATGCCCAGTTCGTGGCAAGCATCGGCTACGTCCATGGCGTACTCGGCGAAAATCACCGGGTCGTTGTAGGTAAAGGCCACGCTCCTGCAGCCATGGGTCGCCGCCGACGCGGCGATGGCTTCTGGCATGGCCGCGTCGGCCAATGTCTCCATTTCCCGGGATTTGCTGATGTCCCAGTTCTGGCAAAACTTGCAGGCCAGGTTGCAGCCGGCTGTGCCGAACGACAGGACAGCGCTGCCTGGGTAGAAGTGGTTGAGCGGCTTCTTTTCGATCGGATCGATACAGAAGCCTGATGAGCGGCCATAGGCGGTCAGCAGCATCCGTTCGCCAAGCCGTTGACGCACGAAACAGGCACCTCGCTGCGCATCATGCAGACGGCAGTGGCGCGGACACAGTTCGCATTCCATGCGACCGTCATCCATGAAATGCCAGTAGCGACCGGGATAGGTGCCAGGATAGGGCGTTGGCCGTGGCATAGCGTTGATGGACCGTCCAAGTGCAGGCTCGATGCCTTGCATCCTCATTTCCACATAGTGGCGTCTTCGTGCTTCTTTCTTGCAGCATTCGGCCAGCCATCCAGACGTCGTCATGGTGAGTGGTAGGCAGGCGCTGGAGAGAGGCTTTGGGCCTGAGCTAGAGCATCCGTTCGGCTTCCTCCAGCAGCGCCATCTGAGAGAGCATGCCACTACGCCTGAAACTGACGAGCGAGAACCAGCGCGCCAGCGGCGGATCGCCGGGAATGTGCGCACATAGCAACTCAATGTCGTCACCCGGCTCGGTGCTGTCCGACGGTAGCACCACGTTCATCCGGCTCAGGCGCAGCCGGTGCCGCTCGACTCGGAAGCGCGAGGTCGCCTCGCCGAGCGCCTGTGCCATGCATTCAAGCTGCCGCTCCAGGGCTCCACCCTTTTCCCCAAGCGCCTCGAGTTCGCGATCGTTCGTTTCGATCTGCTCTCGCAACTGCCCGAGCTCTGCTGCATCTGGTGTGATCGCTCCGACAACGGAGCGCAGTCCTGTACCCTGGCGTTCCAGCAAGAGAAGGCGCGCCTTGAGCAAAGCGAGTTCGTGTTCCAGTACATCGCGCCGCCCGTGGCTTGAAGCAAACAGCGCCAGTCCCTCGATGGCAAGCTGGTCCAACAGCCTGTCATTGATCTCCGTGCGCAATGCGTCCTCGGATTCCGCGCAGATCCGGATCCGGTGGTCACTGAAGCTGACCGTCGTCCGCGGGACATCCGTGTGCATGACTTCGCCTTGCAACTCCACCCCCAAGGTTCGCCTCTCGGTCATGTCCATGCCGAGCGCAACAAAGGCCTCTTCAACCGGCGTGCGACCGAAAAATTCGCGCAAGTTGGAAGAGCGGCTGAATACGCGCTCGATATCGTCGGCCGCGCCGAAGAAGGCGTGGATGCAGGGATCCGTCGCCCAGGTCTGCGCATTGGCCGGGCGTGCTGTGGGCACGCCCGCCACGATGGCGCGGATCACCTCGCTTGCTGAGCCAACGCCAGGTGCCAGCCACTTTGCATAACCCGAGACCAGCCGCAGCCGCGGACTGAGCGCCGTTACACGTTCCACCATCGCCTCTGTGGCCTTGCGGTCACCGGCGCGGCGCTCACTCCCGCCTCGACCGTCCTTTCCACTCCATCTACTCAACCAAAGCAGGAATCCCATCGCCGACGCCTCCGCTATCCGTTGGCAAGCAGGCAGGGTGCGTATCCGGGCATCGGGCGAACTACAAAGCTCGCTCGCTGGAAGGCGGCGAGTCCGCCCCCACACGGACCATGATCTTGTCGGCCAGCGCATTCGCGACGAGTTCGTCCCCCATCACGACATCGGTTGCGCCGGCGCTCTCGAGCAGGGTCTTCCTCAGATCATTCTCGCCCGCCGCGGCAATGGCAAGCGCAGGATTGAGCGTGTGCGCCAACAAGGTCACCGCAAGCTTGTTATTCGGGTCGGTAATCGCGACGACCAGCGCCTTGGCGGAATCAAGCCGAGCAAGCCTGAGGACATTGTCGAACCCACCGACGGAGCCAAGCAAGACCATGTGTCCAAGGTCGCACGCACGTTCGGCCGCGTCGTGCTCCGCGACCAGGATAACAACCGTCTCCCCCTCCTTGCGCAGGCGTCCCGCCACCAACTCGCCGATAGGATTGAAGCCGACCACGACGACATGACTGGCGAGATTCCCGATCTTGCGTTCCATCGCCCTGTTCTCCCGGTAAGCCATCACGTCATCGCCTGACAGCATGCCGGTGAGCCTGGACACGGCGTAGCCGCCGATTAGCATCGTGGCAAACATCGCAACCATCATGAACACCCGTTTCCGCTCGTCAAAGTCGGAGAAGTCGCCGAGGGTGGTGACCAGGTTCATGCCGTCCCACAGGGCCGTAAACAGCTTCGTGCCGGCTGGGTTGTTTGATCGGTCGAGCAGTGCCAATCCCACGACCGCGCCAGCCAGCAATAGGACTAGCAAGCCGATGGTCTGGCGCACATGACGTCGCCATTCCCGTATGCGCAGTGCACCAAGACGAGGTTCATTGACCCGATAGAGCTTCATCCTTTGCACCCCAGCCCGCGACGGAGACGAGATCCTTGAGGTCCGGACTTCGCTGCCGCCGTTCTGGCGGCAGCTTGCTGAGAAGGCTGCAGCATGGCGACCACCATTATTCTTGTTTGTGGAAAAAGTGCCTCTCCAGCATAGGCCATCCGCGTGGATTCGTCCGATGGATCACGGGCGGCCGCGTCTGCCGCAGTGCGGCATGTCGCTGGGACTTCCGGATCTGCGTGAGGAAAGTGCTCCCGCGTAGCCAAGGGCATCTGTCAGAGTGAGGGGCTGCCCCCGCGGATGTCACGTTCTGCCGAACGCCCATCTATTTTGTGACACATATTTGACTCTCTCTTCCCGGGCGACAAGACTGTAAGCTGCATATCACTTGAGCCTGCCAGCAAACTTCGCAGGCGTACCGCAGGAGACGAAGATGCCCAAGGCAAAAGCAAAACCCCGGCACGAGGACAATCCAGAGCCGGCAGAGCGCAAGACGTCCATGTCAGGCAAGGAGTACAGGAAGGCGCTGAATCCCTTGCAAGTAGAACTGGTCAGACTGCAGGACTGGGTGGTGAAGACCGGTGCCAAGGTCTGCATCGTCTTTGAGGGGCGCGACGGCGCGGGCAAAGGGGGCACCATCAAGGCTCTGACCGAGCGCGTCAGCCCGCGGGTGTTCCGGGTGGTGGCGCTGCCAGCGCCAACGGAGCGGGAGAAGACGCAGATGTACATCCAGCGCTATCTTCCGCATATGCCCGCCGCCGGTGAAGTGGTGATCTTCGATCGAAGCTGGTACAACCGCGCTGGCGTCGAACGCGTCATGGGCTTCTGCACCGAAGAGCAGGTGGAAACCTTTTTTCGGGCCGTGCCGCTCGTGGAGCAGGCAATGCTCCACGACGGGATCCTGCTGTTCAAGTACTGGCTTGAAGTCAGTGAGGAAGAGCAGACCCGCAGGCTGGAGGCTCGGATTGAGGACGGCCGCAAGACCTGGAAGCTCTCGGTGATGGACCTGAAATCGTACAGCCGCTGGTATGACTACTCCCGCGCCCGCGATGCGATGTTCCGTGCCACCGACACCGCCATTGCGCCATGGTATGTGATCAGGTCCGACGACAAGGAGCGGGCACGCCTCAACCTGATCAGCGACCTGCTCGGCAGAATCCCTTACGAGAACCTGCCGCACGAGCACGTGTCCCTGCCCAAGCGGCAGAAACCGGAAGGCTACTTGGAGCCCGACTACCCGTACAAGCACGTGACTGAAAAGTTCTAGTTTTCAGGACGCTTGTCGCGCGCAGGAGCGCGGAGGGAGGCGCCATCCCCCTGGACTTGGCAGCCACAAGATGCAGGCGACCCATGTTGTCGACCCTTGACTGACAACGGCCGCTGTATCCACGCAAGAGGGAATCATGACACATCTGCTTTTGTCGAATCTCGAACCTGGCACCACGGACGACGAAGTCCGCGCGTTCATCCATAAGTACGGGCTTCCGCCCTGCGATGCCATTGAGCAGGTCCCCGGAGATGGTACGCGCCCGTCCGTCGTGCTGGAGTTCAATGAATTGGATCCGGAGACGCTGCACAAGTATGCCGAGCGTATTCACCACATGTTCTGGAAGAGCCGCGAACTGACCGCACAGGTCCTGACCGAGCGCTTCTCATGATCCCCGCCTATCCCTGAGCGCCGCTGCCGGTGACACGCCGTCCTTGCCACCTCCAAACAAGAATAGTCTGGCGTGGTTCGCATGCGCCATGCGGAGGAGGCATGTTCAGCGTAGGCAAGTCTCGTCGCAGTACAAAACTCGCGATTGCCTGCGCCGTCGCGGCACTCATTTCCGGATGCGCGTCATGGGTCGGGCCAGACATGATCCGCGCGGGCCGGCCAGCCTACAACAGCGCGATACTCGCCACCGGGGACGAACAGCTCCTTCAGAACATCGTGAGAACGCGCTTCTATGACAGCGTGGGCTTTCTTGCGGTGGCTTCCGTGACCGCGAACGTTGCAGTCACGGCTTCGGCGACAGTACAGGCGGGCTTCGGGCCGTCGGGCAACTACGCTGGCAACCTCGTTCCGTTTTCACCGCGGAGCAGAATCCCACCATCTCCTATATACCTCTTGCGGGCGATGAGCTCCTACGGCACCTCGGCGCGGAAACGACGATGGAGCGCGCATTCCTGATGCTGAACAGCGCGGCCACGCCGGAGCAGGTCTGGAACATGATCGTCAGGCGCATCAACAACTTGCGCAACCCTGACTTTCCGGATCCGCCGCTGCTCACCGTCGACCCCCGGTTCGAGCAGGTGGTAGCCACCGCCAGCCTTCTGCAGCGGCGCGGGGTGCTCTCCTGGGTGCAACTCACGGGCAAGCAGAATGGCTATGGTCTTGTGATCCACAGCTATTTGCCGTCTAACTTGCGCGAGGTCGAGAAGCTGCTTTCCTTGCTCGGGTTGCAGCAGTCCCAGGTGCCCGCCGGAGACGATATCGTAATCCCCGTTCAGCTCTCCATCGGCTCGCCCGATCCAGGCAGCATTGCCATCGAAACGCGATCGCTGTTCGATATGCTGCGCATAGCAGGCGCCACGATCGAGCTGGCCGCCGACACATCAGGCGTGGGCCGCCTTCCTGCTCCTGGCCCGGCAGCCGGTGGTCTGCGGATTCGTTCGGGAAGCGCTCCGCCTGCTGAGGCCAGGGTGGCAACTCAATATCGCGGCAGGTGGTACTACATTGGCGACGACGACGAGCTAAGCAAGCAATGGTTCACAGTCCTGCAACTGCTGGCCGGCGCACCGGCGGGGGCCAGCACCGCAGCGCCGGTGCTGACAATTCCTGTCACTGGCCGGCACTAACGCGGCTGCTGCAACACGTAGGAGTTCTACGCACGGTTCCGGGCATCAAGAAGCTCGAATCGCAACTCGGCATCGAGCTCTTCGAGCGGAGCGGTCGGCGCGTCCAGTTAAGCCCCAACGGCGCGCATCTTGTCTCGAAATGGACAGCGACCCGCAATCAAGACCATACGCTGCCCTATACATCGAGGCCTACATGCAGGCCCTTGCGGCGACAATGCGCGAAACTTTGTAAAAACGGCACTTGATAATGGGAGCGCCAAGCCGTCTGATGACATTGGCATCATCCTCCTAAGAGAATTGCAGTCGGCATTCCCCTGCCGCTGAACCTCGAGGTGGAATCTGCCAAAGGCAGGTTTCGATTGGCGGCTACTCTACGGCGATACCTTTGTCGCGAATGACCTTGCCCCATTTTGCATAGTCTTGCTGGATGCGCTGGGCCATTTGTGCTGGCGGCTGATAGTTCGCAATCGCGCCGGCCTTGAGCAGCTTGTCCTGGACGTCCTTGTCAGCGAGGATCTTGCCCACTTCGTCTGAAATTCGGGTGACCACGGCCTTTGGAGTGCCCGGCGGCGCCATCAGACCTCCCCAGGAGACGGCGTCGTAGCCCTTGAAGCCCTGCTCGGCGATGGTTTTGACTTCCGGAAGCATGCTGATGCGTTGAGGAGAGCCCACCGCTATGGCGCGCAGCTTTCCGGCCTGAATATGCGGCAGGGCCGCCACCAGGTCGGCATACATGATGGGAACCTGGCCGCCAAGGGTGTCGCTGATTGCGGGCACGCCCCCCTTGTAGGGCACGTGTTGCATTTCAAAACCGCCCATTTGCTTGAGCAATTCCATGCTCAGGTGGCCAAAGCTGCCTGCCCCAGAGCTCGTGTAATTCAGCTTTCCGGGCTGTGCCTTGGCCTGCGCGATGAGTTTCGGAAGGTCGGTCACATTGGGCAGCAGTGTCGGATTCACGACGACCACGATTGGCAGGTCATAGACGCTGGCCACAGGCGTGAAGTCCTTCAACGTGTCATAGCCTGCCTTCTTGTACAAATGGGGCGCAAGCAGCGTTGGCGTGGCCAGCATCATGAAGGAGTAGCCGTCAGGGGCACTCTTGGCAATCTGCGCCGCGGCGATTGAGCCGGATGCACCCGCGCGGTTCTCCACGACGACAGGCTGCCCAAGGCGCTCGCCGAGCTTCTGACCTACGATTCGCGAGGCGGTATCGGTGGGCCCGCCCGGGGGAAAGGGGACCACGAGCTTGATAGGCTTGGATGGCCAGGACTGTGCGAGTGCCGCGTTGACAAGAAATGGCGTAACAGCCAGGGTCAACAGGATACGACGTCGCGAGTGGGCCTTGCGAGGGTGTTGCCGAATGCGCATGCTAGTTCATCCAAAGAGGGAATTGGGGCGACAAAGCTCCGCTCCGCCCCGGGGGCACGATGTGTAACCGCGATGGTGAGCGGCAATACTCTCAGGGGTGCGTCGGGGGCTCTGGGAGAGTAAGGACGCCGCGTGCCTGAAGTTCCTGCAGTTGCAGGTCACTCAATTGCAGGAGGTTCTGCAGGACGGCACGGGTGCCTTCGCCCAGCGTCGGGGGGGCGTGGCGAATTGGTGGCCGCTTTCCGTCCAATCGGTAAGGCGGCGCAAACACGTGCGTGCTTCCCGCAACCGGATGGGGCATCTCGCGCAGCAGGCCACTTTCGCGGGTTCGTTGGCTTGTCAGCGCTTCGTAAAGTCCGGCAACTTTGCCACATGGAATGCCACAGGCCGTCATGCGCGCGAGCAAGACCTCACGGCTAAAGTTGCGGATCAGGCCGGTAATCAGTGGCGTCAGCGTGTTGCGATTCTTTGCGCGCTCGACGTTTGTAGCATAGCGCGGGTCTTCAACGATGTCGGCGCGCTCGATGACCTGCCGGCAGAACTTGTCGAACTGGCTATTGTTTCCCACTGCGATGATCAGCGGGCCATCCGCAGCCTCGAACATGCCATACGGCACGATGGAGGGATGGGCGTTGCCATAGCGTGCCGGGTCCCGACCGAGCAGCATGGCATCCAGACCGTAGTAGCCCGTTACCATCACGCCGCAGTCGTAGAGGGCCATTTCAATCAGTTGGCCTTGGCCCTTTCGCTCCCGACGGAACAGGGCGGCGAGCACGGCTTGTGCCGCATACATGCCTGTCATGAGATCGACGACCGCTACGCCAAATTTCAATGGAGGCTGCTCGGCTTCGCCGTTCAGTGCCATGAGTCCGGCTTCGCCCTGGATCACCAGGTCGTAGCCGGGTCGTTTGGCTTCGGGTCCGCTGGGGTTGTACCCAGAGATGGCACAGTAAATGATGTCCGGCTTGATGGCCTTGAGCTGGTCATAGCCGAGGCCCAGTTTCTCGGCGCCGCCCGTCTTGAAGTTGTGGATGACGACGTCGAACTTCGGCAGCAGCTCATAGACGATCCGAATGCCTTCCTCGCTCTGGAGGTCCAGCGTGATCGACCGCTTGTTGCGGTTCATGCTGTTGTAATAGGTGGTTTCAGTCTTGCCGATGCGCATGCCCCAGTCGCGTGTGTCGTCGCCGCGGCCAGGATGTTCCACCTTGATGACCTCGGCGCCGAAGTCAGCCAGAACCTGGCCGCACAGCGGACCTGCAAAAACGCGCGAAAGGTCAAGGACCCGCACGCCGTCGAGTGGAAGTTCGGTATCGTCTTGCGATGCAATAGGTTGCATGCGTTGTCTCCTGCATCGCTGGGCATCTTCAACGGCCCAGCGGTCTTTGTGCTTATGTTCAGCGCGTCATTCTTGCCTTTGCAAACGATTTGTACAATGTCAATGTCGATTGACGGAATGTCTAATGTGGTTTGACATTAACGAGGCCTCAGCAAACGGAGGTCTGGACTGGGCGATAGTTCCATTCCAACTATGCCGGTAAAGGACGCTGTCTTTGAGATTCGTGCAATTGTCTCCCCAAGGGATGCACATCGACCACGAACCACATATTTATCGCTCTAACGGGAGCGCCTAAAGTGAGTTCGATCGCGAAACAAAGCCACCCTTACTGCGGATCATCAAGTCAAGGTTCGGATTCACTGACCCGCGCCGGCCAACTGCCATCGTCAAGAACGGTGTGCACGGTCTCCGTTAGCAGGTCTAGCACAGCGGAAGCCGCGATCGACAGGGGCATCATGGCGGAGCGGCATAGATAGACTGGGCGCGACACCGCTGGCTCGCAGATGCGTGCGGCCGACAGCAGGCCCTTACGTACTTCGGCACATACCGATGCGTAGGAAAGCACAGTGCAGCCGACCCCTGCAGAAGCCAGTGCAATCAGTTCGGGAATGGCATTCACCTCCGCAAGGACTTGCAAATCGACCTCCTGCGCCCTCAGGTAACCATCCAGCAACGCCCGCAGTCCGTGCTCGCTGGCTGGCAGGATCATCGGATACTGGTCCAGATCGCATAGGCGGACGGCATCGGTCAGTGTCAGGCCATGCTTGCGGCCGCTGGCGAACTGCCCGGGTGGGCCCACCAGCACCAGATCCTCGTCGACAATCTGGTCGAACTGCAGGCCCGAATTGGCCTGAGCCCGGAAGGTCAGGCCAATGTCGATATGGCCGGATAGCAGGTGCCCAGGGATATAACCGGTGCTGAGTTCGATGACCTGAAGCCTGACCTTGGGCCATCGCCGGATCACCTCGCGGACGATCGGGACCGTCAGGATCTTTGCCATCGATTGCGGCAGGCCAACGGCAACACTACCCTCAGGATCGACCATCAGGTCGCGCACTTCCTCGCATGCGATGTCGAGTCGTCTCAGGATATCCCGGGCGTGAATCTCGAAGCGCTGGCCCGCCACAGTTGGCACCACTCCCTTGTGGCTTCGCATGAACAGCGTGACACCGAGCGCCTCTTCCAGATGCTTGATTTGCAGACTTAAGGCGGGCTGGGCGATGTGAAGGGTTTCCGCGGCACGTGAGATCGATCCTGCCGCCGCCACGGCAAGAAAACACTGCATTGCTCGCAGATCCACTGGCATTCCCACAGTTGTCTCCTGGCACCGGAACGTGCGGGCAAGCTCCGTGTATATGTGCATCGTTGCCATGTCCGCCGGGGTATGGGGTATATGTCATGACGATAACCAGCATCAATAATATATCTTGGACATATATTCGCGCGAAGGCAATAGTGTGTCATCACACAGGTCGCATCACCCGGACAGCACATGGGTCGGCCACAACAGGAGACACAATGGGAATCACTCGCCGTAAGCTTCTGATGGGTACCGGGATCGCACTGCTGTCGCGGCCATTGCTTGCAAGTACGTGGCCGGCGCGGCCAATTCGGCTGGTGGTGCCGTTTGCCGCAGGTGGGCCTGGCGATTTCGTGGCGCGGCAGATCGCCGTGCCGCTGGCCCGGAAGCTCGGCCAGCCGGTCGTGGTTGAAAACAAGCCAGGCGCGGGCGGCAACCTGGGCACGCAGACCGTGCTGGATAGCGAAGCTGACGGTTATGCTGTCCTGCTCAACACGGTTGGCATGCATGCGGTCAACCCGTTGATGTTCCCGGATCTGCGATTTCAGCCGCGGCGCGATCTGGCGGCTGTTGGCGTGATTGCGACTGTGCCCAATGTGCTGGTGGTGCATCCCACAAAGCTGGGCGTCGGCAACCTGGCCGACCTGGTGCGGCTTGGCAGGCAGCGTCCGAACAATCTCAGCTATGCCACGTACGGCGCGGGCAGTTCCCCGCATATCTATGGCGCGCTGCTCCAGAAGGAAGCCGGATTCACCGCGGTCGCCGTTCCGTACAAGGGCAGTGCGCCCGCGAGCACCGATGTGATGGCCGGAAACGTGGACTTCCTCTTCGACAGTATGACCACCTGCATCGGGCAGATACGGGGCGGCAAGCTCAAGGCACTGGCGATTACCTCGGCGGCGCGTTCGTCATTGCTGCCCGATGTGCCAACGCTGCAGGAGTCTGGCTACCCCGCGCTCGACCTGAAGTTCTGGCTCGCGCTGCAAGTCTCTGCCAGGACGCCCGCGCCCGTCCTGCAGACGCTGCGCGAAGCCGTGGCGGCCTGCACCCAGGACGCCGCGTACGGCGAAGCACTGGTGGCGCGTGGGGCGGAGCCATTCCGCATGGCACCGGCGAGCGTGCAGGATTTCGTCAATCGGGATGCCGCGCGCTGGACCGAGCTCGCGCGATCGATCGGCATCAGGCCTGAATAGGGCGTACCGGCATCGCGGGCCGTCCGACAACGGTCTACTGCATTTCTTGAAGCAGCATCAGACAAATATCCATGATTGCATTGAACGGCATTCGCGTGCTCGACCTGAGCAAGGTGCTCGCCGGCCCGTTGTGTGGCCAGTAACTGGGGGCGCTTGGCGCAGAAGTCACCAAGGTCGAGCCGGTTGGCCGCGGGGATGACACACGGGCATGGCTACCGCAGGACCAGGGCCAGTCCGCCACCTTCCTGGCGGTTAACCACAACAAGCGTAGTCTGGCTGTCGACCTGAAGACCGCCGAGGGCAGGCAGATCGTCCAGACGCTGGCGGCCAGATCGGATGTCGTTCTGCAGGGCTTCGGCAGCGGCGCGGCCGCGCGGCTCGGCGTGGACTACAAGACGCTCTCCGAAATGAATCCGTCGCTGATCTACTGTGAGATTTCGGGGTACGGAAGAACTGGCCCGCTGGGGCAGGAACCCGGTTACGACGTGATGCTTCAGGCGTTCAGCGGCATGATCAGCACCATGGGCGAAGCAGGTGGCAAGCTGGCGCGCGCCAGCTTCTCGCCGGTGGACCTGGGAACGGGCATGCATGCCTTCAGTGGCATCCTGGCCGCCCTGCTAGAGAGACAGAAGACGGGCCGGGGCATGTTCCTGGAAGTGTCGTTGCTCGACACGGCCATGGGATTCATGAGCTATCTGGCACAGAACTACTGGTGCAGCGGAAGTCTGCCGCGCCCGATGGGCACCGCCCATCCAGCGATGGCACCGTACCAGGTGTTCGAGGCATCGGACGGCCCAGTCATGATCGGGGTCGGCAATGATGCCCAGTGGCGTCGCTTCTGCCCTGTCTTGGGACTTGACGATGTGGTCGACGCGCCCAGGTTTGCGACCAACGCCGCCCGCGTCGCGCACTTCAACGAAACCGTGGCGATGGTGCAGGCGCGCATTGCCCTGCAGCCCGTCTCGCACTGGATCGACGCGCTGCGCAAGGCCGGCGTGGCCTGTTCTCCCATCCACACACTAGGTCAGGCGCTGGACCATCAGCAGGTTGCCGCACGCGGATTGATTGTCGAATCCGACCATCCGGTGCTCGGCAAAGTCCGTAACGTTGGCCTGCCTATCCGTTTTGGCGATGCGCCACGCAGCGCGCATCGCGCGCCACCGCTGTTGGGGCAGCACACAGACGAAGTACTCGGGGAGGCAGGCTACGGCCCGGACGCCATTGCCACTTTCAAGGCGCGAGGCGTGATTGCCGCCGCCAATGTTGCCCAGGCCGGCTCCCAGCCGGTCGAATCCAATGTCACTGCATGAGTGGAACCACGATGACAACCGTTTCCTATGAAGTTCGCGAGAACATCGCGGAGATCCTTCTTGAGAGCCCGCCCGTCAACGCGCTGAACGAGGCGATGATCGACGCGCTGCTGCAAGGGCTGCGTAGGGCCGCCGAGGATGACTCGGTACGCGCGGTGATACTGGGCAGCGCGGTGCCACGTAGATTCTGTGCCGGGCTGCAGCTCGACGCCCTGCGCGAAGCGCGTCCGTCGCGCGGCTATGCGCTGGTCGAGAAGCTCTATAGCGGGCT